>JAEXHR010000191.1 GCA_023449855.1 Pseudomonadota bacterium
GTGGGTGCGCTCGCGGGTCGAGCCGCCGGCCCCATAGGTCACCGAGACGAAGGACGGGGCGAGCGGCGCCAGCCGCTCGATGGTCTCCCACAGCGTGCGGTCCATCTCCTCGGTCTTCGGCGGGAAGAACTCGAAGGAGATATTGGGAAGGGTAGGGGTGGCCGGGGTCGTCTCGGTCATCTCGAACTCCACCGCCGCATCAGGCGGCACCGGTTGTCAGGTCGTGGGCAAGCCGCAGCCCGTTTGGCTGCACTGCACAAAATATGCGAAGGTGCTGGGATAAAATAGCCCATCGTCAGGCGATATAGGGTGGGAATTCGCCCAATAGTCCGGGCCTACCTCAAGTTATAATGCCGAGAACAGGTGCGAGTGGGCATATGACTGTTAGTCGATTTGATTAGCGGGTATATTATTAATATGCTGATATAATTATATTTTTTTTATTTTATGGAAGGTCGCTCGTATAGCTATGGTCGTGGGCAGCTATAAATATAACCTAGAAGCCTAGATTCTTGGCCCATCTCGCGGTGTCATTTAGCATTGCTGTGAGCCAGATCCGCCGCTTGCTGTCCCATCCGGACGCACTAGCCTGCTCGCATGATCCCGTTGTCCATTCTCGATCTGTCGGTCGTCACCACAGGCACGCCGCCTTCCCAGGCGCTGCGCAACAGCATCGACCTTGCCCGTCATGCGGACGGTCTCGGCTATGTCCGCTACTGGCTGGCCGAGCATCACAATCTCGCTTCGGTCGCCAGCCCGGCGCCGGAGATCATGATCGGCCAGATTGCTGCGGCGACATCGCGCATTCGCGTCGGCTCCGGCGGCGTGATGCTGCCGAACCATGCGCCGCTGATGGTCGCCGAACGCTTCAAGATGCTGGAGGCGCTGTTTCCCGGCCGGATCGATCTCGGCCTCGGTCGCGCGCCCGGCACCGATGGCGCGACAGCCTATGCGCTGCGCAATCGGCTTGCGGGTCGCGAGGGCGACGATTTCCTCGAACGGCTCAGCGAACTGATCCTGTGGGAGACGCGGCGTTTTCCAGAGGAGCATCCTTACAACAAGGTCGTGGCGATGCCGAACGACGTGCCGTTGCCGCCGATCTGGTTGCTCGGCTCCAGCGATTTCAGCTCCGATCTCGCTGCGCAAGTCGGCATGGGCTTCGCTTTCGCCCATCATTTCGCGTCCCATGATGCCGCCGATGCGATGGTGCACTATCGCGCCCGCTTCAAGACGTCTAATTGGCTGCAGGCGCCGCATGCGATCCTCGCGGTCGCTGCGATCTGCGCCGAGAGCGATGAAGAGGCGGAAAAACTGGCCTCGTCAGCCGATCTCAATCGCCTGCGCCGCGACCGCGGCGAATATGTGCCGCTGCCGAGCGTCGAGGAGGCGCTCGCCTATCCCTATAGCGAGGCGGAGAAGATGAAGATCGTGCGTAACCGTTCCCGGTTGTTCGTCGGAAGCCCGTCAACGGTGATGGCGAAGCTGCAGCCGCTGGTCGCCGAGACGCATGCGGACGAGTTGATGGTGGTCACCGCGATGTATGACCATGAGGCGCGAAAGCGGTCGTATGCGCTGCTGGCGGAGGCGTTCGGACCGTAGGATGGGTTGAGCGAAGCGATACCCATCACCGCCTGAGCCAGCGATGATGGGTATCGCTTCGCTCAACCCATCCTACGAATTCGTCATGTCGGAATCCCGCCATGGCAAACGTCCTTGAGGCGGCGCCGCCTACAACAAGAGGACAATCCATGCTCTATGCAATCCTGGCCTATCACGTCGAAGACGTCGTCACGTCCTGGACCGCCGATCAGGACACGGCCGTGATGGCCAATCTGCACGAAATTCACGAAAAGCTGACGGGCGACGGCACGATGGGTCCCGCGGCGCGGCTGGGCGGCACCAAAGGCGCATTCACGCTGCGTGGGCCGGGCGCGGGCGTGGTGATCGACGGACCATTCGCCGAGACCAAGGAGCAGTTGCTTGGTTTCTATGTGGTCGAATGCGCCACGCGCGAGAACGCCATCGCGGTCGCTCGTGACCTCCGCCGCGTCAATCCGACGGCTGTATATGAAATCCGCCCGGTGCAGCTATTCCTGCCGGGCGCGCCCAAGGAGGCGACGCACAGTCTTGCAGATCATGTACGGGGTGGATCGTAGCTGGTTGTAGGATGGGTTGAGCGAAGCGATAACCCATGTGGTCCGTCGGAGACACGGGCTCGGCTGATGGGTTTCCGCTCCGGCGCTGGTACGCCTGCGCTCAACCCATCCTACGAAGTCAGCTTGTCGGCTCGCCAAACGTCGCGCGGAATGGATGGGCAGGATACACGCCCACGATCCGGAATTCGCGCGAGAAGAATTTCAGCTCTTCCAGCGCGTAAGCGAGGTTGCGGTCGTCGGGATGGCCGTCGACATCCGCGTAGAATTGCGTGGCGAAGAATTCGCCATCGACCATGTAGCTCTCCAGCTTGGTCATGTTCACGCCGTTGGTCGCAAAACCGCCGAGCGCCTTGTAGAGCGCCGCGGGCAGGTTGCGCACCCGGAAAACAAAAGAGGTGACCAGCGGGCCCGAGTCCTGCTCCGCCCATTTCGAGTCCCTCGACAGGATCACGAAGCGGGTGGTGTTGTGGCTCTCGTCCTCGACGTCCTCAGCGAGGATATCGAGGCCATAGATTTCCGCGGCAAGGCGGGGCGCCAGCGAGGCGCAGCTCTTGTCGCCGCGTTCGGCGACGATACGGGCCGAGCCGGCCGTATCGGCGGCGACGATGGACTTGACCCCGAGCTTGCGGATCAGGCGGCGGCACTGGCCGAGCGCATGAACGTGGCTCTCGATGGTCTTGATGTCCTCGATCTTCGCGCCGCGCGGCGCCATCAGCTGGTGATGGATCGGGATGAACCATTCGCCCACGATATGCAGGCCGGACGCCGGCAGCAGATAATGGATGTCGGCGACGCGGCCGGCGATCGAGTTCTCGATCGGGATCATGCCGAGATCGGCTTCACCCGAAGCGATGGCGGCCAGCGCATCCTCGAAGGTCGCGCAGGGCAGCGGCTCGGCCTGCGGAAAGGCCTCGACGAGGGCGATGTGGGAGTTTGCGCCGGGTTCGCCCTGGAAGGCGACTTTCATGATCTGGTTTTTGGCAATGGTCATGGCGGGTCTTGTATCAGTCGGTCAGCGTTTTGCCAGCAGCCGGCGGGCGGTTTCGAGGTCGTCGGGGGTATCGACGCCGAGCGGGACGGAGTCCACGATGGCGGCATCGATCCGCATGCCGGTTTCAAGCGCGCGCAATTGCTCGAGCTTTTCGCGGATCTCCAGCGTCGAGGGCGGCAGCTTGACGAAGCCTTCCAGCGCGGCGCGGCGATAGGCGTAGAGGCCGATGTGATGATAGCGCGGACCGTCACCATAAGGCGCCGTGGCGCGGGTAAAATACAGCGCGTGCAGCCGGTTCGGACCGATCGGCGAGCCGATCAGCTTCACCACATTGGGATTGGTGTGTTCCTCGTCCTTGCGGATTTCGGCGGCCAGCGTGGCAATGTCGACCCTGGGATCGTCCAGCACGCGCACGGCAGCGGCGATGTCACCGGGCGGAATGGTGGGCAGGTCGCCCTGGACATTGACGATGGTCTGGACCGTTCCGGCCGGATCGAGCCTGCCGAGCGCCTCGAATATCCGGTCCGAGCCCGATGGATGATCCGGGGAGGTCATGACCGCCTCGAAGCCATGGGCTGCCACGGCTTCGGCGATCTCCGGCGTATCGGTCGCCACAGCCACACGGCCGATGGCGGCTTCCGCGGCGCGGCGGGCGACATGCACGATCATTGGCAGGCCGGCGATGTCGAGTAGCGGCTTGCCGGGCAGGCGGGTCGCGGCCATTCGCGCGGGAATGAGCACAAGGGTGCGGGGATCGGTCATGTCTGATTGGTTTGGCAAAATCGGCTCGAATTCCGTCTCTCGGACCTGGAAAACCATGATGTAGATCAAGGGCAAGCCGGACGGCGCGGCGTTTATACGGGTTGCCAGAACTGGGGCAAACCGTTATCTCGATTGGACAGGCTCTAAAAAGCCTGCAGACGTGATTCATGGGCGCGTCGAGGCCGTGGGAGCGGCCTTCCAATGACCTGAAACGGGCGTGGGGCTTAGGGAATATGGACTCTTTCGAACTCAACAAGATCATGGGGGCCATCCTCGGCACCTGCCTCGTGCTGATGGCGACGAACTTTACCGCCCAGGCCGTTTTCGCACCGAAGCATCTGGAAAAGCCCGGCTACGATATCGCCGTGAAGGAAGAGGCTGCTGGCGGCGCCAAGGCCGCGGCCGCGCCCTCCGAACCCATTGAGAAGCTGCTGCAGACCGCCTCGGTCGAGAAGGGCCAGACGGCTGCCAAGAAGTGCGCCTCGTGCCACACCTTCGAAAAGGGCGGCCCGAACCGCGTCGGTCCGAACCTCTATGGCGTCATCAACGATCATGTCGGCCAGGGCCGCAACGGCTTCAATTTCTCGGCGGCCATGAAGGCCAAGGGCGGCAGCTGGGGCTTCGAGGAGCTGAACAAGTTCATCGCCAATCCGAAGGGCACGGTGCCCGGCACGGCGATGGGCTTCGCCGGCATCCAGAAGGATAGCGAACGCGCCGACCTGATCGCCTATCTGGCGACGCTGGCCGATACGCCGGTGCCGCTGCCGACGGCAGCGAAGTAAGCCGCGCTTAACGCGCTTTCGTCACATTCGATGTTCGATCGCGGCCGGGCCAACAGCCCGGCTGTTGTCGTTTCCGCATTACCAAAGCTTAAGCGGGACGTTTGGCCGCAACGGGCTAGGATGCAACCGGAGCGACGGGTGGTATCTTGCGGAAAAGCCGGCATAATCGGTCGAACCCTCGCCTCATATGACCGTTCTACTTGCTCCCGGTTCACAGGATTCAGCACTTTGACAATTTCCCGGCGCCGCCTTCTGAAGACCTCCGCTTTCGCCGCCCTGACGCCCGTTCTGGGCGGGGTCGGCAGCCTCCCGGTGATCGGCGCGGCCGAGGCGCAACCGGCCGCTGCAGGCGGGGCGGAATGGCGGCACGCGCTGTCGCTGTTCGGGGAGGTCAAGTATCCGGCGGGCTTCAAGCGTTTCGACTACGTCAATCCGGATGCACCGAAGGGGGGCACGGTGCGGCAGATTGCGCTCGGCACCTTCGACAATTTCAACATCGCGGTGGCCGGTGTGAAGGGCAACATCGCCGGCGCCGTCGGACTGATTTACGAATCCCTGACAACACCCTCGTTGGACGAAGTCTCGACCGAATACGGTCTGCTGGCCGAGTCCGTCAGCCATCCCGATGATTATTCCTGGGTGACCTATCGCCTGCGCGCCGAAGCGAAGTGGCACGACGGCAAGCCCGTCACACCTGAAGATGTGATCTTCTCGCTGGACTCGTTCAAGAAGAACTCGCCGCAATATTCGGCTTACTACAGCCATGTGGTGAAAGCCGAGAAGGTCGGTGAGCGCGACGTGAAATTCACATTCGACGGGCCCGGCAATCGCGAATTGCCTCAGATCGTCGGCCAGCTGACGGTGCTGCCGAAGCATTGGTGGGAGGGCACCAATGCTTCCGGTCAGAAGCGCGACATCTCCAGCACGACGCTTGAATTGCCGCTTGGCAGTGCGGCCTATCGCATCAAGGATTTCGCGCCGGGGCGCAATGTCGTCGTCGAGCGCGTGAAGGACTATTGGGGCGCCAAGCTGGCCGTGAATGTCGGCAAGTACAATTTCGATGAGATCCGCTACGAATATTTCCGGGACGGGACGGTCGCGCTCGAAGCGTTCAAGGGCGACCAGGTCGACTGGCGCACCGAGAACAGCGCGAAGAACTGGGCAACCGCCTACGACTTCCCGGCCGCCACCGAAAAGCGTGTGATTCTCGAAGAATTCACTAACCGTTCGTCAGGCGTCATGCAGGGCTTCGCGATGAATATTCGTCGCGACAAGTTCAAGGACGCGCGCGTTCGTCGTGCCTTGAACTTCGCCTTCGATTTCGAGGAGATGAACAAGCAGATCTTCTTCGGCCAGTACAAGCGCATTGCGAGCTATTTCGAAGGTACTGAACTGGCATCCTCCGGCCTGCCGGAAGGCAGGGAGCTCGAAATCCTGGAGACGGTGCGCGCCGAAGTGCCGCCCGAGGTTTTCACCAAGCCTTACACCAATCCGGTCGGCGGCAATGCCGAAAATGTGCGTGCCAATCTGCGTGAGGCGACGCAGTTGCTCAAGGCTGCCGGTTACGAGGTGCGCGATCGCAAGCTTGTCAACGCGCAGACCGGTGCACCATTCGAGATCGAACTGCTCGGTGAGGATCCGAGCTCCGAACGCATCGCGCTGTTTTTCAAGCCCTCGCTCGAACGGCTCGGCATCGGTGTCAATGTGCGCACGATCGATGCGACGCAGTATGAAAACAGGCTGCGAAGTTGGGATTTCGACATCGTGGTGTCGGTGTGGCCGGAGTCATTGTCGCCCGGCAACGAGCAGCGCGAATTCTGGGGCTCCAAGGCTGCGGATGCACCCGGCTCGCGCAATATCATCGGCATCAAGAATCCGGCCATCGACAAGTTGATCGAACGGGTGATCTTCACCAAGGATCGTGCCGATCTCGTTGCTGCGACCAAGGCGCTGGACCGCGTCCTGCTCTGGAATCACTTCGTGGTTCCGCAGTTCACCTACAGCAAGGTTCGCACCGCGCGCTGGGATCGCTTCGGGCGTCCGCCCGAGCCGCCCAAATACGGCCAGTCCGGCTTCCCCTCGATCTGGTGGTGGGACGCCGAAAAGGCCGCGAAGACCGGCGGGCGCTCTTGAGGAGGCTGTCGCGCATGGCGCAGCTCAATCGTCGGCATGTACTCGGCCTCGGCCTCGGCGCCATCGCCGCATCGCGCTTCAGCCCTGCACTGGCGCAGGGCAGCAGCGAAGCGCATGGCATGTCCGCTTTCGGCGACCTGAAATATCCCGCTGACTTTCCGCATTTCGACTATGCAAATGTGAAGGCGCCGAAGGGCGGGATGTTCTCGACCATCCCGTCGGTCAAGGCCTTCAATCAGTCATTCCAGACCTTCAATTCGCTGAACGCTTTTGTCTTGAAGGGCGACGGCGCGCAGGGCATGGCGCTCACTTTCGCGACGCTGATGGCCCGCGCGGCTGATGAGCCCGATGCCATGTATGGTTTCGCGGCCAAGTCCGTACAGATTTCCCCGGATGGCCTTGTCTATCGGTTTATCATGCGTCCGGAAGCGCGTTTCCATGACGGCAGCAAGCTCACTGCGCAGGATGCAGCCTGGTCGCTGACCACGCTGAAAGCCAAGGGCCATCCCATCATCACGCAGCAGATGCGCGATGTGCTAAAGGTGGAAGCGACAGATGACGCCACGCTGGTGGTGACATTCGCCGAGAAGCGCGCGCGTGACGTGCCGCTATTCGTGGCAAGCCTCCCGATTTTCTCGAAGGCTTATTACGCCAAGCGCGAATTCGAGGAATCGACGCTGGACACGCCTGTCGGGAGCGGGCCCTACAAGGTCGGTCGTTTCGAAGTTGGCCGCTTCATCGAATTCGATCGCGTGAAGGACTGGTGGGGCGCAAATCTTCCGGTCTGCCGTGGTCACTACAATTTCGATACGGTGCGGTTCGATTTCTATCGCGACCGCGATGTCGCCTTTGAAGGATTCACCGGGCGTAACTATCTTTTCCGCGAGGAGTTCACCTCGCGCATCTGGAATACGCGTTACGATTTCCCTGCGATCAAGGAGGGGCGCGTCAAGCAGGAAATCCTGCCGGATGATCGGCCCTCCGGTGCGCAGGGGTGGTTCATCAATACACGTCGGCCAAAGTTTCAGGACCCGCGGGTTCGTGAGGCTCTCGGGAACGCGTTCGATTTCGAGTGGACTAACAAGACTATCATGTATGGCACGTATGAGCGCACGGTCTCGCCATTCCAGAATTCGGACTTGATGGCCACGGGAATGCCTTCGCCCGAAGAACTCGCGCTTCTTGAGCCGTTCCGCAACAAGGTGCCGGCAGAGGTATTTGGCAAGCCCTATGTGCCTCCGGTGTCCGATGGGTCGGGGCAGGATCGCGCGCTGCTGCGCAAGGCGATCCAGTTGCTGAACGAGGCCGGTTGCGTGATGAAGGACGGCAAGCGCATGACGGCGCAGGGCGAACCGTTCAAGATCGAGTTTCTGCTCGATGAGCCGAACTTCCAGGCTCACCACATGCCCTTCATCAAAAACCTCGGCACTCTTGGAATCGAAGCCAATTTGCGTCTGGTGGACCCCGTTCAGGAACAGGCACGGCGCAACGATTTCGACTTTGACATGATTATCGAGCGTTTCAGCTTTTCGACCGTTCCCGGCGATTCGCTGCGTCCGTTTTTCACGTCTCAGGCTGCGGCCACCAAAGGTTCGAGAAATCTGTCTGGGATTTCCGACCCGGTGATCGACGCGCTGATCGAGCAGATGATCGCTGCGGAGAGCCGGGTGAAGCTTGTTTTTGCAGCACGTGCGCTCGACCGTGTGATCCGCGCAGGCCGTTACTGGGTGTCGCAATGGTATTCGAGCAAGCACCGGCTGGCCTACTGGGATGTGTTCGGCCATCCGGCCACGCTGCCCAAATATCTCGACATGATCGCGCCCGATCTCTGGTGGGCCGAGGCCAGCAAGACGGCGACCGAGCAGGCGAAATAAGATGACCGCATATATCGCACGCCGCGTGCTGCTGATGTTTCCCACGCTGCTGGGCATCCTGTTCGTGTCCTTTGTCGTGGTGCAGTTCGCGCCTGGCGGCCCGGTCGAGCGTGTCATCGCGCAGATGAGCGGCGCCGATACCGGAGCGTCGCGTGCATC
This sequence comes from Pseudomonadota bacterium, assembly GCA_023449855.1. GTDB lineage: Bacteria > Pseudomonadota > Alphaproteobacteria > Rhizobiales > Xanthobacteraceae > Tardiphaga. Next base: position 8,858 of record JAEXHR010000191.1, read on the forward strand.
CGGTTCCTCATCTGGGGGCGATTTCGGGAGCCGCGCCCAGCCCGGCGCGGGGGCGGATGCCGTGAATTCGAAATATCGCGGCGCACAGGGGCTCGATCCCGCTTTCATCAAGAATCTCGAAAAGCAATTCGGCTTCGACAAGCCGGCGCCCGAGCGTTTCCTGCTGATGGTCTGGAACTATGCGCGCTTCGATTTCGGCAAGAGCTATTTTCGCGATACGTCGGTGGTGCAGCTGATCAAGGAGAAGCTGCCGGTCTCGATGTCGCTCGGCATCTGGATGATGCTGATCAGCTATCTCATCTCGATCCCGCTCGGTATCCGCAAGGCCGTGCACGACGGATCTCGTTTCGATACCTGGACTTCGGCCGTCATCATTATCGGCTTTGCGATCCCCGGATTCCTGTTCGCGATCCTTCTGATCATCCTGTTCGCGGGTGGTTCGTTCTGGAGTCTGTTCCCGCTGCGCGGGTTGACCTCGGATGGCTGGAGCCAGTTTCCATGGTACTGGAAGATCATCGATTATTTCTGGCACATCACTCTGCCGCTGGTGGCCATGGGGCTTAGCGCCTTCGCCACCACGACACTGCTGACCAAGAACTCGTTCCTCGATGAAATCCGCAAGCAATATGTGATGACAGCGCGGGCCAAGGGCTGCACCGAGCGGCAGGTGCTCTACGGTCACGTTTTCCGCAACGCCATGCTGATCGTCATCGCAGGTTTCCCGGGCGCTTTTATCGGCGCATTCTTTTCCGGCGCCCTGCTGATCGAGACGATCTTTTCGCTCGACGGCCTTGGTCTGCTTGGTTTCGAGAGTGTTCTCAACCGTGACTATCCCGTGGTGTTCGGCACGTTGTTCATCTTCTCGCTGCTGGGATTGATCGTCGGCCTGATCTCCGATCTGGCCTATATGTGGGTCGATCCGCGGATCGATTTCGAGGCGCGGGAAGTCTGATGACCGTTACAGCCCCCATGCCCGTCGAAACCACCACGCAGACGCCGCTCGGCGAGGCCGTGCCACCGTCGCGTCGCCCGCTCGGCCTGTCGCCGCTCAACAAGCGACGCTGGCAGAATTTCAAGGCCAACAGGCGCGGCTACTGGTCGCTCTGGATTTTCTCGCTCCTGTTCGTCATTTCGCTGTTCGCGGAGGTGATTGCCAATGATCGCCCGTTCCTGATCAAGTTCGATGGCAAACTGTATTTCCCCTCGATCGTCACCTATTCGGAGACGACCTTTGGCGGCGACTTCGAAACGGCGGCGGACTATCGCGATCCGTTTCTGCAGAAGCTGATCGCGGAGAAGGGCGGCAGCATCTGGTGGCCGCCGATCCGCTATTCCTACGACACCCACAATCTCGACCTGCCGACGCCGGCGCCATCGAAGCCGACATGGATGCTTACCGAAGAGCAATGCAAGCCGGTGGTCGAGAAGAAGGGCCTCAAGGGCTGCAGTGATCTCGAATATAACTGGCTCGGCACCGACGATCAGGGCCGCGATGTGGTTGCGCGCCTGATCTATGGCTTTCGCATTTCCGTGCTGTTCGGCCTGACGCTGACGATCCTGTCCTCGATCATCGGCGTCGCCGCGGGCGGCGTGCAGGGCTATTTCGGCGGCTGGGTCGATCTCGCCTTCCAGCGTTTCATCGAGATCTGGAGCTCAATTCCGTCGCTTTATCTGCTGCTGATCCTGTCCGCAGTGCTGGTGCCGGGCTTCTTCGTGCTGCTCGGCATCCTGCTGCTGTTCTCATGGGTTTCGCTGGTCGGGCTCGTCCGCGCTGAATTCCTGCGCGGGCGCAATTTCGAATACGTCACCGCGGCGCGCGCACTCGGCGTGTCCAATCGCAGCATCATGGTGAAGCACCTGCTGCCCAACGCCATGGTTGCGACGATGACGTTCCTGCCCTTCATCGTCTCGTCCTCGGTGATGACGCTGACGGCGCTGGATTTCCTCGGATTCGGCCTGCCGCCCGGTTCGCCATCGCTCGGTGAGCTGCTGTCGCAAGGCAAGGCCAATGTACAGGCGCCCTGGCTCGGCTTCACCGGCTTCTTCGCCGTGGCGGTTATGCTGTCGCTGCTGATCTTCATCGGCGAAGCGGTCCGCGACGCGTTCGATCCGCGCAAGACGTTCAGGTAAGGGCTCGAACATGGACGCCATCAATCAACCCTTGCTCGACGTGCGCGATCTCTCTGTCGCCTTCCATCAGGGCGGCAATACGTCGGTTGCCGTCAACAAGGTCTCGTTTGACATCAAACGCGGCGAATGCGTCGCGCTGGTCGGCGAGTCCGGTTCGGGAAAATCGGTCAGCGCGCTGTCGGTCCTGAAGCTGTTGCCCTATCCGATGGCTTCGCACCCAACGGGCGCCATCCGCTTCAAGGGGCACGAGCTGCTCGGCATGTCCGAGAACGATATCCGTGCCATCCGCGGCAATGATATCTCGATCATCTTCCAGGAGCCGATGACCTCGCTCAATCCGCTGCACACGATCGGTGCGCAGATCGGCGAGATTCTGCAACTCCACAACGGCATGCGCGGGACAGCGGCCCGCGCGCGTGTTCTCGAACTGTTGACACAAGTGGGCATTCCCGATCCGGAGACCCGGCTCGCCAGCTATCCGCATCAGCTCTCGGGCGGCCAGCGCCAGCGTGTGATGATCGCAATGGCGCTCGCCAATGAGCCGGATCTGCTGATTGCCGACGAGCCGACCACGGCGCTCGATGTCACTGTGCAAGCGCAGATCCTCGCGTTGCTCGCGGACATTCGCCAGCGGCTCGGTATGAGCTTGCTGTTCATCACCCACGATCTTGGCATCGTCCGGCGTATCGCCGAGCGGGTCTGTGTAATGAAGAACGGCGAGATCGTCGAACAGGGGCCCGTCGAGCAGGTCTTCACCTCGCCGCGGCATTCCTACACGAAGGCGCTGCTCGCCGCCGAGCCGAAGCCAGATCCGGCGCCGCCGCAGCCGGATGCGCCGGTGGTGATGTCCACCGACGATCTCAAGGTCTGGTTCCCCATCAAGCGCGGGTTGCTGCGCAAGACCATCGGGCATGTGAAAGCCGTCGATGGTGTCAGCGTGAAGATTCGCCAAGGTGAGACGCTCGGCGTCGTTGGCGAATCCGGCTCGGGCAAGACGACGCTGGGACTCGCGCTGCTGCGCCTGATCTCGTCGCAGGGGCCGATTGTGTTCCTCGGCAAGGATGTTCAGGGCCTGCAGTTCAAGCAGATGCGCCCGTTCCGGCGCGACATGCAGATCGTGTTTCAGGATCCGTTCGGCGCGCTCAGCCCGCGTATGTCCGTCGGCGACATCATTGCCGAAGGACTCAGTGTGCATCAACGCTCATTGTCGGACGACGAGCGCGAGGCACGCGTCGTGAAGGCGCTGCAGGATGTCGGTCTCGATCCAGCGACGCGCTTCCGCTATCCGCACGAATTCTCCGGCGGTCAGCGCCAGCGCATCTCGATTGCGCGTGCCGTCGTGCTGGAGCCGAGCTTCGTGGTACTCGACGAGCCGACCAGCGCGCTCGATATGCTGTTCCAGGCGCAGATGGTCGATCTGCTGCGCGAATTGCAGCGCAAACGCGATCTCACTTACATGTTCATCTCCCACGATCTTCGCGTGGTCGCCTCGCTGGCGAGCCATCTGATCGTGATGCGTCATGGCAAGGTGGTGGAAGAAGGCCCGGCCGCGGAGCTGTTCAGGAACCCGAAGTCCGACTACACCCGCGCGCTGTTCGCCGCCGCCTTCCGCATCGAGGCGGTGCCGGGCGGTGCGGTGGCGCAGTAGAGCCATGACTGCCGAAGACAAGAACGAGATCGCGGATCGCGTCATGGATGTCGCGGTGTCGCCACCAGTGACGATTGCGAAAGGTTATCTACCTTACGAGCGCTACGATGTTGCGATCATCCGCGCCCATGATGAGACCTTGCGGCAGCAGCGCGATGTGCTGCGCGGCGGGCGTGTCGCTGCCGTCCTGCCGGTCGATCTTGGGCGCGGCGACATCGTGCTGCTTCGCCAGTTTCGTCTGCCGGCGCATCTCGCCACAGGGCATGGCGAGATGGTCGAAATCGTCGCCGGGCGTATCGATAATGGTGAGAGCGCCATCGCGGCAGCCGCGCGGGAATGCCATGAGGAGATCGGTGTCGTGCCCGATCGCCTGATCGAGCTCTACAGCGTGCTGCCGACGCCGGGCATTACCGATGAATTCGTAACCTTCTTTCTCGGCTTCATCGACAGCAGCAAGGTTCCGCTGCGTGCGGGTCTTGCGCATGAGCATGAAGACACGCGCCCCTTCGTCGTATCCATCGAGGCTGCGATCGCCGCGCTCGATCGGGGGCAGATGTTCAACGGCCTGATGGTCGGCGCCCTGCAATGGCTGGCGCTGCACCGGCATCGCCTGCAGGACTATTTCGACCGGGCTAATCCAGCCGCTTGATGCTGGTCACCTCGCTGCCGGTGGCGGCGATGCGTGTGATGGCGTCTTTCGTTCTCTCGATCGCCGTCATCATGTGATGCGCATTGGCGTGCACGATGGTGTCGGCGTCGCGGACGATGGCGACATGGCCGTTCCAGAAAATCAGATCGCCGCGTTTGAGTGTCTGCATCTCGCCTTGCGATAGTGCACGGCCGAGGGCGCTTTCCTGCATGTCGCTATCGCGTGGGCAGCCGGTGCCAGCGGCGGTCAGCGCGATTTGCACGAGGCCCGAGCAATCGATGCCGAGGCTGCTCTTGCCGCCCCAAAGATAGGGCGTGCCGAGGAAACGCTCGGCAACAGCGACGAAATCCGGTTCGACGAACGAGAGCTCGGCGATATGCTGTTTCGGGATGTGGTGGCCATTGCTGGCGACGGCGAAGGTATCGGTCATTTTCACGATGGACAGCTGCGCCCCGAGCGGCAGCGTGTCCATCGGCGGGATCTTGATCGAGGGGCCGGGAAAGGCGAAGGTGCGCAGCGCCGTCACCTTATGCGTTGGCGCAGGACCGGGTGGATAGAGTGCCAGATCCGAAATCCAGCCGACATATCCGTCGGAATTGAGCTGGCCCCAGGCCCAGCCTTCATCATTGCGGTCATAGACCGTGACGCGCTCGCCGCGCAGCGCCTGTGTATCGAGCATCGCGCCTGCGAAAGGATCGCGGCGCACCGAGGTCACGCCGTCGGCGACCTCGAATTCCTCGCCGGTGACGAAGCGCTCAGCTTCAACCATGCCTTCAAGATACTTTGCGGCGACATCGGGCCGTGCAGGAGTCAAGCGCTTATCCATAGCGCTGACTCAGCAGCGCATAGATCGCGCGGGCGGCCTGGCATTCGCCGCCTTCGGGGCGTGCAGGCTTCGCCGATGGCGTCCAGCCATAGATGTCCACATGCAGCCAGCTCCTGGCGGATTCGAGGAAGCGCTGCAGGAACAGCGCGCAGGTGATCGAACCGGCGAATCCGCCCGACGGCGCGTTGTTGATATTGGCGACTTTCGAATCCAGCCATGCATCATACGGTGCCCATAGCGGCAATCGCCACAGCGGGTCGTTCTGCTCTTTTGCAGCCCGCGCCACGTCAAGCGCAAGCTCTTCGTCATCGGTATAGAATGGCGGCAATTCAGGCCCGAGCGCGACGCGCGCGGCTCCCGTGAGCGTGCCGAGATCGATCAGCAGATCCGGCTTCTCCTCATCGGCGAGCGCAAGCGCATCGGCCAGCACGAGGCGGCCTTCGGCATCGGTGTTGCCGATCTCGACCGTCGGACCCTTGCGCGACCTGAAGATATCGAGCGGCCGAAACGCATTGCCGGCGACGGCGTTCTCGACCGCGGGAATCAGCACGCGCAGCCGGACCTTGAGCTTTGCATCCATGATCATCAGCGCGAGCGCGAGCACATTGGCTGCGCCGCCCATGTCCTTCTTCATGATCAGCATGCTGGAGGATGGCTTGAGATCGAGCCCGCCGGTGTCGAAGCATACGCCCTTGCCGACCAGCGTCACCTTTGGATGTGCTGGATCGCCCCAGGAAAAATCGATCAAACGCGGCGCCCGGGTCGAGGCCATGCCGACGGCATGGATCAGCGGAAAATTTTGCACGACGAGATCGTCACCGGTGATGCAATTGAAATCTGCGCCGAAGCGGTTGGCGAGATCCTGCGCAGCCTTCGCCAGCTCTGCCGGCCCCATGTCGTTGGATGGTGTGTTGATGAGATCGCGCGCCAGCGCAGCGGCTTCCGCGTTGCGACTGATCTCGGCGATGTCGAGGCCATCAGGCGGCTGCAATTTCGCCTTCGGCGCCTCATTGCCGCGATAACGGCCGAAACGATAGCTGCCGAGTGCAAAAGCGAGGGTGGCGAGGCGCGTATCGTGTGGGGCATTGGCAAAACGATAGGTGCCGGGCGGCAGCAGGCCGGGCAGCGAGCCAGCCCGGAACGGGTCGCGATGTTTCGCGCTGGCATCGTCGAGGCCGAACAGCACCTGCGCGATGGCGCCATTTGCATCGGGCAGCGCCAAACAGGCGCCAGGCTTGCCGTTGAATCCATTTGCCGCAGCGAAAGCCTTCGCAGGAGCGGGCAGGGTCGCCGCGATTTCCGGCCAGGTGCTCTTCGTCACAAACGTGATCGGGATCGCCGGCGTGGTCGGGGAGACGTCGAAGGCAGAATGCATGGCGAGGCTCGCGATTGAAGGGAGGGCCGTTATGCGGCCGAACGCGTCAAGAGGTGGTAACCGGGGATATGGCACCGGATGGGCCGATTAACCAGCCATTAGGGTTAACAGTCTATTGCTGGCTCGGTCGGCCCGATCGTTCGCATCATCGTTGAGTCAAAGTGCCATGCGTCAGCCCTTCTGTCTTGCGCGGTTTCTCGCGACTGCAGCCACGACGGCAATTCTGGCCGCCGGTCTCGCCGGCTGCAAGACCGTAGGCATGTCCGACATCACCGGCTCCATCGGCGCGCGCGCCGAAGCGCCGCCGCCGGCCAGTCCGCCTGTCGATCCAGCACGCGACATCGAAGCCTATGGCGAGCGCTTCCGCGCCAATCCACGCGATGCAGACTCCGCGATGCGTTACGGTCAGGCTCTGCGCGCCAATGGCCAGCGCGCGCAGGCCGTCTCGGTGTTCGAACAGGCGACACTCAACAATCCCGGTAACAAGGCGCTGATGGCCGGCTATGGCCGTGCCCTCGCCGACGCCGGAAATTTCGAGCGCGCTTTCGAAGTGCTTGGAACCGCGCATTCACCGGCCAATCCGGATTGGCGCATTCTTTCGGCGCAGGGCGCCGCGCTCGACCAGATGGGACGACACGACGAAGCACGGCGCTACTACGCCAATGCCTTGAAGCTTCGACCCGAGGAGCCTTCGGTGCTGTCGAATCTCGGCCTGTCCTACATGCTGTCGAAAGATCTGCCTGAGGCAGAAGCGACGCTGCGCCGCGCACAGCAGGGGCGCGGCAATGTGGATCCGCGTGTGCGGCAGAATCTCGGGCTTGTCGTCGGCCTGCAGGGGCGCTTCAGCGAGGCGGAAGCGATCGTTCGTGCGGATCTGCCGCCGGATGAAGCGGCGGCCAATGTGGCCTATCTCAAGCAGATGCTGAGCAACAAGGGCGGTGCGCGCTTCAGCGGCCAGGACGACGCGAAGCGCTCGTAAGCGCTTGATCGCTCACTGCATCGCGGCGACCTTGATGCCGGTCGGTCCGAGAATGACGACGAACAGCACCGGCAGGAAGAACAGGATCATCGGCACCGTTAGTTTCGGGGGCAAGGCCGCGGCCTTCTTTTCGGCTTCGTTCATGCGCATGTCGCGGTTTTCCTGCGCCATCACACGCAGGCTCTGACCAAGAGGCGTGCCGTAGCGCTCCGATTGCATCAGCGCGAGACAGACCGACTTCACACCCTCGAGCCCGGTACGCTTTGCCAGATTCTCATAGGCGACTTTGCGGTCCTGCAGATAGGACAGTTCGGCCGTGGTCAGCGTGAATTCCTCGGCGAGCGGAACCGACTGCGAGGCGATCTCGATGGAGACGCGACGGAACGCGACCTCGATGGACATGCCGGACTCGATGCAGATCAGCAGCAGATCAAGCGCATCGGGAAACGCGCGTCGGATCGAAAGCTGGCGTTTGGTAATCGCATTCTTGAGGAAGATCATCGGCGCCTGCATGCCGAACCAGGCAGCGCCGACGCACATGCCGATCTTGATGGGCAGCGACTGCTCCATCCGCGAGATCACGAACACGTAGAGAGTCGCGAATATCAGAAAGGCGATCGGTGTAACGAGCCGGAAGAAAAGGAAAGTGACATAAGGCGCCTGGCCGCGATAGCCGGCCATTACCAGCTTGTCGAGGGCTGCTTCCTGCGCCAGCCATTTGGTCAGATTGAAATCGCTGACGACCTTGGAAACGAGCTGCTTCGGCGTCTGCCGCAGCGAGACCTTTCCGCTATTCGCCATACGGTCGCGCTCGCGCTGGCGCAGCCGTTCGCGCTCGCTGGCGACAGCCTTCATGCGCTTGGTCAGCCCATCGCTGGCGAAAAGCGGCACCAGCAGCGTATAGGCGGTCGCGGTCACGGCGATGGCCGCCATGAGCATCATCATGAAGCGGGTATCGTGCAGTTTTGCGATCAGCAGATCAACCATGATGCACCATCAGAAATCGAAGTTGATCATCTTCTTCATGACCAGGATGCCGCAGCTCATCCACACCACGCAGCCAGCCAGCATCAGCCGGCCGGTGGGATGGGTCCACAGCAGCGAGATGTAGTCGGGCGTGCTCAGATAGACGAGCAGCATCACGATCGGCGGCAGCGAGCCGATGATGCCGGCGGATGCCTTTGCTTCCATCGACATCGCCTGAATTTTCTCTTTCATTTTCTTGCGATCGCGCAGCACCTTGGAGAGATTGCCGAGCGCTTCCGACAGATTGCCGCCGGACTTCTGCTGGATCGCGATGACGATGCCAAAGAAATTGGCCTCAGGCAGCGGCATGCGCTCATAGAGCCTCGCACAGGCTTCGCCGAGCGGCATACCGATGGTCTGGGTTTCGATGATGGCGTTGAACTCGCTGCGTAGCGGCTCCGGCGCATCCGCAGCAACGACCTTCAGGGAATCGAACAATGGCAGGCCGGCCTTGATGCCGCGCACCACGACGTCGACGGCATCAGGCAGCGCGAGCAGAAACGCATTTTCGCGCCGCCGCTTGAGAAAGCCGAGGACCCAGCGCGGCAAGCCGAAGCCCGCCGCAAAGGCAAGGCCGGCGCCGGCCAGAAGGCCGCCTCCGAACAGAACTGTGAGCGACAGCGCAAACAAACCCAGTATGCCGGATATGACGAGAAACTTCTGTTCACTCCAGTCGAGCCCGGCTTGGGCGATCCGCGTGCCCAGCGGAACCTTGCTCTTTTCCTTGTTGCGCGCTTCGACTTCCTTCAGGGAGGTCTCGACCTGATCCCGTTTGGAACGTTGGGCTCGGTCGACAGAACGTGTCTTCGGCTCCGGCCGCGCGATCGAGGAGCGACGCTCCTCGGCCTTCTTCTCACCGGACAATTGCGGATAGAGGAAAACCCAGGCGAGGCCGCCGACCGCAACCGAAGCCATGAATGCCAATGCGAGCGCCTGCATGTTCATCGGCTGCTCCTCTAGATCGTCGCTGCGACTTCGGCGGCGTCCAGTGCCGCGGCGAGCCGCTTGTCTTCGCCGTAATAGCGCGCACGTTCCCAGAAGCGTGGCCGGCCGATGCCGGTGGACCGGTGGCGTCCGATGATGCTGCCATTCGCATCCTCGCCGACGATGTCGTAGAGGAATACGTCCTGGGTGATGATGGTATCGCCTTCCATACCCATCACTTCGGTGATGTGGGTGATGCGGCGCGAACCATCGCGCAGGCGGGCGGCCTGCACGATCACGTCGATGGAGGCGCAGATCATCTCGCGAATGGTGCGGGAGGGCAGCGAGAAGCCGCCCATGGTGATCATGGATTCGCAGCGCGATAGTGCTTCGCGCGGATTGTTGGCGTGCAGCGTGCCCATCGAGCCGTCATGACCCGTGTTCATCGCCTGCAGCAGGTCGAAGGCCTCCGGTCCGCGGACTTCACCGACGATGATGCGTTCGGGGCGCATACGCAGACAGTTGCGCACGAGTTCGCGCATGGTCACCTGGCCTTCGCCTTCGATGTTCGGCGGGCGGGTTTCCAGGCGCACCACATGCGGCTGCTGCAGTTGCAATTCGGCGGCGTCTTCGCAGGTGATGATGCGCTCGTCGTCGTCGATATAGTTGGTCAGGCAGTTCAGCAGAGTGGTCTTGCCGGAACCGGTGCCGCCGGAGATCAGGACGTTACAGCGAACCCGGCCGATGATCTGGAGGATCTGAGCGCCTTCCGGAGAAATCGCGCCGAACTTGACGAGCTGATCGAGGGTCAGCTTGTCCTTCTTGAATTTACGAATGGTCAGCGCCGGGCCATCGATGGCCAGCGGGGGCACGATGGCGTTGACGCGCGAGCCGTCGGCGAGACGAGCGTCGCAGATCGGCGAGGACTCGTCGACGCGGCGGCCGACCTGGCTGACGATGCGCTGGCAGATGTTCAGCAGCTGCTGATTGTCACGGAAGCGGATGCCGGTCTTCTGGATACGGCCGGCGACTTCGATGAACACCGTTCCGGCGCCATTGACCATGATGTCGGCGATATCGTCGCGCGCCAGCAGTGGCTCCAGCGGTCCATAGCCGAGCACGTCATTGCAGATGTCGTCGAGCAGTTCTTCCTGCTCGGCGATGGACATCACGATATTCTTGATCGCGATGATCTCGTTGACGATGTCGCGGATTTCCTCGCGCGCCGATTCGCCGTCGAGCTTCGCGAGCTGAGCGAGGTCGATCGCCTCGATCAGCGCGCCGAAGATCGTCGCCTTGACCTGATAGTAGTTGTCGGAGCGGCGCTCGGCGACCGGTGGCGCAACGGGCGCGCGTGCAGGCGACAGCGGAGGTGAGGAGACGGCAGGCGCAGCCGCTGCGATCGGCGCTGCCGGCGGAGGGCTGGCGGGCCGGGG
>JAEXHR010000199.1 GCA_023449855.1 Pseudomonadota bacterium
ATTCGCTGGTTCCCGGATTACGCTGCGCTCCATCCGGGCTACGCAATCACCCCCCCAGCTTCTCCGTCTGATCGTAAATCGCCCGCGCCACCGTGTTCAGCCGGTCCTTGTCGGTCGGCCCGCTCACCACATAGCCGACGCCCTTGTCGGCCCAGAACATGGCGCCGTCCTTGTCCTGCGAGGCATAGCGCATCGAGGTCGTGTCGGTCTTAGAGCGCGACGTATACAGCGTGAAGCGCTCGCCGCTGGCGGTCTCATACATGAAGAACGCTGCCGGCGCGTCGGGGCCGGGCAGCAGACGTCCGCCGACCAGCTTCAAGCCGCTACTGTCGAGATCGGGCGCCTTGATGGCGTAACCGACGCGCTTGGACAGCCACTGCTGCAGATGCGCGCGCTCGTCGCCCGCGACCTCGACGGGATGGCGAACCTCGACCACATAAGTGCGATGGGCATCGAGCGCATCCAGCGCGAAGGTCTGGAAGCTCGGCGACGAAGCGGAGGCGCCGCGCGCCAGCCAGCCGACGCTGCCGCCGGCAACGAACGCGACCAGCGCTGCTGCCACGGCGCCATAGAGCCATGGCCGTGCTTGCGACTGCCGCGTCAGGCGTTCGAGTTCGAGCCGCTGCGGCACCGGCTCATCGGTCACAGCGTCGTAGCGCGCGTGCAGCAGGTCGGCCATGCTGCGCCAGGAGCGGACGCGTTCGGCGTCGTCCGGATGTGTCCTCAGCCAAGCCTCCACATCGGCGCGGCGCTCCGCCGGTAGTTCGTCATCGACGAAGGCGTGCAGTTCATCTTCGGTGACGGGGATGTTCGGGGTCGTCATCGTCGGGTCCTCGGAAAATCACTTGACCGCGCGGAGCGCCGGGCGCTCGCCGTCGAGATAGGCTTTGACATGGGCACGGGCACGGGCGAGGCGCGACATCACGGTGCCGATCGGCACGCTCTGGATGTCGGCGACCTCGCGGTAGCTCAGCCCCTCCAGCATCACGAGCAACAGCACCGAGCGCTGTTCCTCCACCAGAGCGGCGAGGGCGCGCGAAATATCGCGCCCTTCCGCCTCGGTGCCTGACGCATCCGCATTGGTGTCGAACAGCTCGGTGAAGACGGGCTTGCGCGCCAGCGAGCGGCGGCGGTTGCGGTTCAGATTGGTCAGGATCGTATAGAGCCAGCTGCGCAGGTCGCCGCCGATGAACAGTTTCTCGGAGCGCAGCGCGCGCACCAGCGTGTCCTGCACGAGGTCGTCGGCAATGTCGCTGTCGCGGGCCAGCGCGCGGGCATAACGCCGCAGCGCCGGGATCATGCTCTCCACGCCGTCGCGGAACGCGTTCATGGGGCTGTCGCCATCGCTTCGAAATCCGTTGGTATGGTGTGGCGGCCACAGCAGCCGCACTCACCATAACACCTTGGCGGGGCATGTATTCCGCCGCTCGGGCGGTACGGTAAACGGCAGGGCGAACGGGCACTTTGGGGCTATACCCTGCGGCAGTGCTGGTGTACCCCAAAGGCCGGATTTGAGGCCCGGCGCCGCGCGCCGGCCGACCAGCGAAAACGGAGGCGATATGAGCGAAGTGTCAGGCCTGATGAAGGGCAAGCGTGGTGTCATTCTGGGCGTCGCCAACAACCGCTCCATCGCCTGGGGCATCGCCAAGGCGTGCCAGGCCCAGGGCGCCGAAATCGCGCTCACCTATCAGGGCGATGCGCTGAAGAAGCGCGTCGAGCCGCTGGCCGCCGAACTCGGCGCCGAACTGCTCGGCCATTGCGATGTCACCGATCCCGCCACCATCGATGCGGTGTTCGATCGTCTGAAGGAAAAGTGGGGCAAGATCGACTTCGTTGTCCATGCCATCGCGTTTTCGGACAAGAACGAGCTCGAAGGCCGTTATGTGGACACCACCGCGGAGAATTTCAGCAAGAGCATGCTGATCTCCTGCTACTCGCTCACTGCCATCGCGCAGCGCGCCGAGAAGCTGATGACGGAGGGTGGCTCTATCGTCACGCTCAGCTACTATGGCGCCGAGAAGTGGATGCCGAACTACAACGTGATGGGCGTTGCCAAGGCTGCGCTGGAAGCCAGCGTGCGCTATCTCGCCGCCGATCTCGGCGAGAAGGGCATTCGCGTCAATGCGATTTCGGCCGGTCCGATCAAGACGCTGGCTTTCGCGGGCATCGCGGATTCGCGCTATCTGCTGAAGTACAACGAAGTGAACGCGCCGCTGCGCAAGAACGTCTCCATCGACGAAGTCGGCCAGAGCTCGATGTATTTCCTGTCCGACCTGTCGAGCGGCGTCACCGGCGAAGTGCATCATGTCGATGCCGGCTATCACGTGCTCGGCACCAAGGTGCCGGACGCGCCGGATATCCGCATGGGCAGCGGGGAATAAGCGCAGCCCTCCATGCAAAAGCCGGTCATCTACTACATCCGCCACGGCCAGACGGAGTGGAATGCGTTAGGCCGTTTTCAGGGCTCGAAGGACATTCCGCTCAACGATCTCGGCCGTGAGCAGGCTGTGCATGCGGGCGGTGTGCTGAAGGACCTGCTGGCGCGTCACAATCGGACGCACCGCGATGTGTCCTTCGTCGCCAGCCCGCTCGGCCGCGCGCGCAACACCATGGAGCTGGTGCGCACGCAGCTCGCGCTGCCCGAGAGCGACTACGCGCTCGACGATCGCCTGCGCGAGATCGGCTATGGCGACTGGGAAGGCTTTACGCTGGCCGAGCAGGAGGTCGACAAGCCCGACCTGTTCGCTGCGCGTAAAACGCAGAAATGGACGCTGCCGGCGCCCGGCGGCGAGAGCTATGTCGAGGTCCAGGAGCGCGTCCGCACCTGGGCGGCGGAGCTGACCGGCGACGTGGTCGCGGTCGCTCACGGCGGCACCTGCCGGGCGCTGATGGTCGCGCTCGGGCTGGACACGCCGGACGGCGTGGCGGAACTGCCGATCCAGCAGGGCGCGGTCTATGTGTTTGGCGAAAGCGGGCTGGAGCAGTTCGCCTGACGTCCTGTAGCCCGGATGGAGCAGAGCGAAATCCGGGGATGTCGAGATTGTTGAAACGCCGGCCCCGGATTACGCTGCGCTCCATCCGGGCTACGGTCCCAACTTCGGAAATCCCATGTCCCACAATACCTTCGGCCATATGTTCCGCGTCACGACCTTCGGCGAGAGCCATGGGGTGGCGATCGGCTGCGTGGTCGATGGCTGCCCGCCGCTGATCCCGCTGGAAGCTGCCGAAATTCAGCTCGATCTCGATCGCCGCCGTCCCGGCCAGTCGCGCTTCACCACCCAGCGGCAGGAGCCCGATGCGGTGAAGATCCTGTCCGGCGTGATGGCGCATCCGCAGACCGGCGTGCAGGTGACCACGGGGACGCCGATCGCTCTCTTGATCGAGAACACCGACCAGCGCTCCAAGGACTATTCCGACATCAAGGACAAATTCCGTCCCGGCCATGCCGACTTCACCTATGAGGCGAAATACGGCCTGCGCGACTATCGCGGCGGCGGTCGTTCCTCGGCCCGCGAAACCGCGACGCGCGTGGCCGCCGGCGCCATTGCCCGAAAAGTCCTGCCGGGCGTGAATGTCCGCGCGGCGCTGGTGCAGATGGGGCCGCACAAGATCGACCGCGCCAACTGGAATTGGGACGAGGTCGGCAACAACCCATTCTTCTGTCCGGATGCGGAGAAGGCGGCGTTCTATGCCGACTATCTCGATGGCATCCGCAAGTCCGGCTCGTCCATCGGCGCTGTCATCGAAGTGGTCGCGGATGGCGTGCCCGCCGGCCTTGGGGCGCCGATCTATGGCAAGCTCGACAGCGACATCGCTGCGGCGCTCATGAGCATCAATGCGGTGAAGGGCGTCGAGATCGGCGATGGTTTCGATGCCGCCGCGCTCACCGGTGAGGAAAACGCCGACGAGATGCGCATGGGCAATAATGGCCCGACCTTCATGTCGAATCATGCCGGCGGTGTTCTCGGCGGCATTTCCACCGGCCAGTCCATCGTCGCGCGTTTCGCCGTCAAGCCGACCTCGTCGATCCTGTCGCCGCGCCAGACCGTGGATCGCAGCGGCGCCAACACCGATATCCTCACCAAGGGCCGGCATGACCCCTGCGTCGGCATCCGCGCCGTGCCGGTGGCCGAAGCCATGGTCGCCTGTGTGATCGCCGATCACTTCATCCGCCATCGCGGACAGGTGGGATGAGATCTGTAGCGCGGGTGGGGCGCCGCGGCATACCGGGGGCGGGGGTTGT
>JAEXHR010000246.1 GCA_023449855.1 Pseudomonadota bacterium
GGGGGGGGGGGGGGGGGGCCGCCCCCTCTCAACATGTTCCGCGCTGGCGGAGAGTCCCCTCATCCGACCGCGCTTCGCGCGGCCACCTTCTCCCCGCAAGCGGGGAGAAGGAAGTATGGCCCGTCCATTGCATAGTATTCGACTGGATCTGCGTATCGGGGGCGCTGAGTGAACTATAACTGGAACTGGGGCATCTTCTGGGAGCAGACGCCGGACGCGACCGGTACGTACTTTGCGTCCCTGATGAGCGGCCTCAAGATCACGATCATTCTGGCGCTCTCCGCCTGGGCGATCGCCTTCATCCTGGGTTCGCTGATCGGCATCATGCGCACGCTGCCGTCGCGCTGGCCGGTCCGCATCGGCAATGCCTATATCGAGCTGTTCCGCAACGTCCCGCTGCTGGTCCAGCTCTTCATCTGGTTTTTCGTGGTTCCCGAGCTGCTGCCGGGCGATCTCGGAGCCTGGGTCAAGCAGCTACGCAACGGCCCGCTCTATTCGGCGATCCTTGGCCTGGGCTTCTATATGTCTTCACGCGTCGCCGGACAGGTGACAGCGGGCATCCAGGCGTTGCCGAAAGGACAGCGCATGGCCGGCACCGCCATCGGTCTCACCACGGTGCAGACCTATCGCTACATCCTGCTGCCGCTGGCCTATCGCATCATCTTTCCGCCGCTGACCTCCGAATTCCTCAACACCATCAAGAACACCGCACCGGCGCTCACCATCGGTGTGCTCGAGCTGACGGCGCAGGCGCGTTCGATGCAGGAGTTTTCTTTTCAGGTGTTCGAGGCGTTCACGGCCGCCGCTGCGATCTATCTCGTGCTCAGTGCCGTCGTCACCACCGCCATGCGCATGATCGAAAAGCGCCTGACGATCCCCGGCTTCAACGGGGGGAAGTAAGCGATGTTCGCCAATTTCGATTTCGACGTCATCCTGCGCAGCCTGCCCTACCTGTTCAAGGAAGGCATGGTGTTCACGCTGACCCTCACCGCCATCGCCACGGTGTTTGGCCTGATCCTCGGCACCATCATCGCGCTGATGCGGCTGTCGTCCAACGCGCTGCTATCGGGATTCGCGGCGAGCTATGTCAATTTGATGCGCTCGCTGCCGCTGGTGCTCGTGATCTTCCTGTTCTATTTCCTCAGCCCCTATATCGGGCAGTGGATCATCCGCGCCGACCAGCCGATCCAGGTCGGCGCCTATACATCCACCATCATCACCTTCACATTGTTCGAAGCCGCCTATTTCTCCGAGATCATGCGTGCCGGTATCCAGTCGGTGCCGCGCGGGCAGGTGATGGCCGGTTATGCCATCGGCTTCAACTATCGCGAAGTGATGCGTTTCGTGGTGTTGCCGCAGGCGTTCCGCAACATGCTGCCGGTGATCTTCACCCAGACCATCGTGCTGTTCCAGGACACGTCGCTGGTCTATGTGCTGTCGATCACCGATTTCCTCGGCGCGGCATCGAAGGTCGCGCAGCGCGACGGTCGTCTCACCGAAATGTATCTGTTTGCGGCCGTGGTCTATTTCACGATCAGCTTCACCGCATCGTTTTTCGTGAAGCGCTTGCAGAAGCGCATCAGCATCATCCGCTAGCCAGCACGGTTGTTCCCATGCCCATGATCACCATCGATAAAGTCAGCAAGTGGTACAATCCGCAGTTCCAGGTGTTGAAGAACTGCACGACGCAAGTGGAGAAGGGCGAAGTCGTCGTCGTCTGCGGCCCGTCGGGGTCTGGTAAATCGACCCTCATCAAGACCGTCAATGCGCTGGAGCCGGTGCAGGAAGGCACCATCACCGTCGACGGCCTCGACGTCACCAAGATGAAGAAGGACCTGCCGAAACTGCGCTCGCGCGTCGGCATGGTTTTCCAGCACTTCGAATTGTTTCCGCATCTGAAGATCGTCGAGAATCTCTGCCTCGGTCAGACCATCGTGCTCGGCCGCAAGGAAGATGCGGCGCGCAAGAAGGCGATGGCCATGCTGGAGCGTGTCGGCCTCACCGCGCATGCGGAGAAATATCCCGGCCAGCTCTCCGGTGGCCAGCAGCAACGTGTCGCTATCGCCCGCGCTCTGGTGATGGACCCGATCTGCATGCTGTTCGATGAGCCGACCTCGGCGCTCGACCCGGAGATGATCAACGAAGTTCTCGATGTCATGGTCGAATTGGCCAGGGAGGGCATGACCATGATGGTGGTGACCCATGAAATGGGGTTCGCCAAGAAGGTCGCCAACCGGGTCATCTTCATGGATGCCGGCGAAATCGTCGAGGATGCGCAGAAGGAGGACTTCTTCGGCCATCCGCGCAGCGACCGTGCCCAGCAGTTCCTGTCGAAGATCCTCGCGCATTGACGCTTGCGATTTCATCGGCCCCTGCACGACATTTGTGCAGCGCGGTGGATACTACCTGGCTCCGCAATTAACGATTGCGTCAGGAATGCGGTGGTATTCCTGAACCCGCGAGAACAGGCCCGCGCGGTTCGCGGCTGATCCCTAAGACCTCTCAGGTCATCGTTCTCGCGGGCAGCGCATGTTCCGTTGCTGCTTGAATATTTCCGTCGGTTTCGTCTGTTGGGCAGTGCCGCCTTCAGCCGTGCAGATTTCATCTGCGCGCGGGCTGGTTCGTGCCGTCCCGGGAAGTGAGTGGCATGGTCAAGATCAATCGCGTCGGCAACAAGCTCGGTTTGGCCGGATTGATCGGCATACTTCTGTCCATCGGCGTGGTCGCCAATCAGATGCATACGGAGACTGAGGTCTCCGGCGCCAATCGCCGCGCGGATGTGCAGCAGCAAATTGCCGACGGTGCGCGCGAGGCGGATGCGCTGATGCGCGGCATGCAGACGGCCACCCAGAGCCTGCGCATCGCGATCACGACGCCCGACATGGACAAGAGCACCGCCGAGATCAAGGCGGCGAAGGCGGCGCAGGATACGATCCTCGACCGCAACATTGCCATGGCACTCCGACAGGAGAACCGGGACAATTTCGCAAAAATCAAGGCGCTGACGACTTCTTACGTCGCAGCCGCCGACGAGATCGCAGCGCTGCAGAAGAAGTTGCTCGACCTCTATCGCACGCGCAACGTCGCAGTGCTGGACTGGAACAGGCATCTCGAACAGATGCGCCTCACCACTGCCGTGAACGAGGCAAAGAGCTGGGCCGATGTCGATAACCAGCTCAAGATCGCCGACAATGCCGTCAACGCCGTGCAGGCCGCCGCCTGGCGCTATGCCTCGCTGAACGAGATCGTTCAGAAAGGGCTGATCGTCACCAAGGCGAAGGCGCTGAACGATGCGCTCGCCAAGGCAAGCGTGATGGAGGAGAGCGAGCTGGTGCAGAACGGGCTCACCCAGCTCAGTGCCGACATGCGGAAGTTCATGGCGGCGACCGACGAAGCCATCGCGATCAACGACCAGAAGACCGACATCGTCCGCAAGCAGCTGACGCCGATCGCGGCTTCGGCCGGTGAACTGGTTTCGGCGGCAGTTTCGAATGCGAAAACGGCCGTGGCCGAGGCCCGCAATCAGGCTGCTGTGACCATGGATCGCTCCGGTCAGATCAATCTGGCTCTAGGCTGCGCGGTTGTCGCCGTGCTGATCGGATCGATGGTGTTCAGCTTCTTCGGCGTTGCCCGGCCGATGACCCGTCTCAACACCGCCATGGGCCGGATGGCCGGCGGCGATCTCGATGTGGTGATCCCAGGTGCGCGGCGTGGCGACGAGATCGGCGACATCGCCAAGACCGTGTCGGTGATCCGTGACAATGCGGAGCGGAAAGCGCGCGATGAAGCCGCGGCGCGGGTCGATCTGGACAGTCAGGCGGCAGCGGCGCGTCGGCGTGAAATGGCCGAACTTGCCGATGGCTTCGAACGCGCAGTCGGCAACATCGTCGAGAATGTCTCCTCGGCGTCGTCGAAACTGGAAGATTCTGCGGGCGGCCTGACAACGACGGCAGAGGAAGCGAAGCAACTCACCGTCGCGGTTGCCAACGCCTCCGATGAAGCATCGGGGAATGTGCAGGCGGTGGCTTCTTCGACCGAAGAGATGTCGTCCTCGATTAACGAGATCAGCCGGCAGGTGCAGGAGTCGGCCGGGATCGCCAATTCCGCGGTCGAGCAGGCCCGCAAGACCAATGAGCGTGTCGCCGAACTGGCGAAAGCCGCAGCGCGCATCGGCGACGTGGTCGAACTGATCAACACCATCGCCAGCCAAACCAACCTTCTGGCTCTGAATGCGACGATCGAGGCAGCTCGCGCCGGCGATGCCGGGCGTGGCTTTGCGGTGGTCGCATCCGAAGTGAAGGCGCTCGCCGAGCAGACGGCCAACGCCACCAACGAAATCTCCCAGCAGATTTCCGGCATCCAGACGGCGACGCGGGAATCGGTGAATGCGATTGCCGAAATCGGCAACACCATCGGCCGTATGTCCGAGATCGCCTCGACCATCGCCTCCGCGGTCGAGGAACAGGGCGCCGCGACTCAGGAAATCGCGCGCAATGTGCAGCAGGCCGCCCAGGGCACGATGCAGGTGAGCGCCAATATCGCCGATGTCCAGCGCGGAGCCACAGCGACCGGCTCGGCCTCGTCTCAGGTTCTCTCCGCGGCGCAATCGCTGTCCAGCGAAAGCGGGCGGCTCAAGCTCGAAGTCGGCAGGTTCCTGGACTCGGTCCGGGCCGCCTAACGTTTCGTCGATCCAGTAAGGAATGCCAGCAATGTCACTGCTCAATCTCCGCATCCGTGGTCGCCTCTATGGCGGTTTCGGCGCCCTGGTTCTGTTCGGGCTGGCGAGCTCTGGTTTCGCAGTCTGGCAGATGACGGAAGTGGGGACGCTGGTCGGCTCCATGACACTGCAGTCCAGCAACACCATCCGCGCCGCCGAAGTGGCGGCGGAGCTGCACGCGGTTCGCGGCGCCATTCTGCGTTATTCCTTCGATCAGGATGAAGCGGCGATCGCCGATGCGGACAAGCGTCTGGCCAGCCTGGCGGCGGGCGTCGATACGGTGATGAAAGCCAGCCGCTCGGAAGAGCGGCGTGCGGCCTATCGGGCGATTGCGAAGGATGTTGCCGAGGTGACCAGGCAGCGGCAGGCGCTGGGCGAAGCCATCAAGCAGGTCGTCGCCGGACGTGAAGTGCTGCAGGAGGCCGGCGACAAGCTGTCGTCCAGCCTGCGCAAGCTCACGATCAGCACCCGCAACACCGTCTACGGCCAGGGATCGACCAAGCTCGAAGCCGATACGCTGATGGTGCAGATTGCCAACTGGCGCTTCTTCAGCAGCCGCGATGAAAAGCACATTGAATCCTTCAGGGATCACGTCCGTATCGCCGAGCAGCAGATCGGCGAGATGGAAAAGATGCAGATGCCGCCGACGCTCAGCGCATTGTTCGGCACCATTCGCAACAATCTGAAGAATTACGCTGCGCTGTTCGAAAAGGCTGCCGGCAGCATGCAGGCGTCGGATGCGATCTTCAACAAGTCGATCAGTCCGCTCATCGTCGCCTCGATTGCCAGAGTCGAGGTCGTCAAGACCGGGATCATGCAGTCGCAGTCACAGACGGTCGCCGCGACCAATGACCGGGTTTCGAGCACCACTTCACTGCAGATGTTCGTTGCGGCGGCGTCAACCGTGATCGGTCTGGTCATCGCCTTCCTGATCGCGCGTGGAATCATCGGCCCGCTGTCGGGCCTCACTGCCGGCATGAAGCGTCTTGCCGATGGCGATTTCAGCGTGGTGCTGCCGGGCCTGAACCGCAAGGACGAAGTCGGCGACATGGCTCGCGCGGTCGAGGGCTTCAAGGTAAAGGCCGAGGAGAAGGCCCGTATCGAGGCCGAAGCCAAACTGACACAGGATCAGCAGGCTGCGCTGCAACGCCGTCGCGACATGGTTCGTCTCGCCGACGATTTCGAGGCGGCGGTGGGCCAGATCGTCGAAGCGGTGTCCTCCGCATCGAGTGAACTGGAAGGCTCCGCCGGCATGCTCACTTCCACTGCCGAGCGCTCGCAGGAGCTGACGACAATGGTGGCTGCTGCTTCGGAAGAAGCGTCGACCAATGTGCAGTCGGTAGCTTCCTCGACCGAGGAAATGTCCTCTTCGATCAACGAGATCAGCCGTCAGGTGCAGGAATCCGCCCGCATCGCCAATGCCGCGGTGGATCAGGCGCAAAAGACCAACGATCGGGTCGGTGAACTGTCGCGCGCAGCCGGCCGGATCGGCGCCGTCGTCGAACTGATCAATACCATTGCAGGCCAGACCAACCTCCTGGCGCTCAACGCCACCATCGAGGCCGCTCGCGCGGGCGATGCGGGCCGTGGCTTTGCGGTCGTGGCGGCCGAAGTGAAGGCTTTGGCCGAGCAGACAGCCAAGGCCACCGGCGAGATCAGCGCTCAGATCGCCAGCATCCAGACCGCGACCGACGAGTCGGTGTCGGCGATCCAGGAGATCGGCACCACCATCGGCAAGATGTCGGAGATCGCCTCCACCATCGCCTCGGCTGTCGAAGAGCAGGGCGCTGCGACGCAGGAGATCGCCCGCAACGTCCAGCAGGCCGCCCATGGCACCCGCGAGGTCTCGTCGAACATCGTCGATGTCCAGCGCGGCGCCGGCGAGACCGGCAGCGCATCGTCGCAAGTGCTGTCGGCAGCCCGGTCGCTGTCGTCCGAAAGTGCGCGGCTCAAGCAGCAGGTGGGCCGATTCCTCGATACCGTGCGCGCGGCTTGATCGTTATCAATGGCATGATGGGCCGGCTCCGTTGAGCCGGCTCTTTTCGTTTGCAAGGCAGCGTTGCTTCGGTTTCGTGGCCAATTCAGCCGCTGCGATTGCACCGGTTCTTAACTTTCAGCCGTCTAAGGTTACGGCGCAAATATCGATCACCTGAATCGAAGCCGCGCCCGATGTCACCGGCGGTAACGCCGCCGCGGCGGAAACAAAAAATCCAGCTCTGCAGTCTGTTCAGCCAACGGTCGAAAACCGAAGGATCGTGGAATTATGCTCGCCAGCCTCTCAATCCGCGCCAAGATCACCATCGTCATTTCGTTCCTGTTGATTGCCATGACCGCAATGGGCGTGCTGGCCGTCAACAAGATGCAAACGATCAATGCCAATGCATCCGAGATCCAGAAGAACTGGCTGCCCAGCATTCGCGTCGTCGGTGGCCTGCGCGCGACGACGATCGATTATCGCAATCTCGTTCGCGCCCATATCCTCGCGGCCAATGCCGAACAGCAGGGCAAGACCGAGACCGGCATCGATGTGATCGTCAAGCGGGTGGCGGAAGAGCGCTCTGCCTATGACAAGCTGATCTCGTCGCCCGAGGAGCGGGCCATCTTCAATGAATGGATCAGGGATTGGGATATCTATTTCACGCGTAGCCAGGAGATCTTTGCGCTCAACCGCAAGAATCTCGGCAAGTCGAACCAGGAAGCTCATGAGCTCAACCTGAACGTCGTCAATCCCCTTGGCTCCAAGGCGGACTTCGCGCTGCGCAAGGCGATCGAGTTCAATGACAAGGGGGCTGCCGCGGCGGGTGAGAGAGCTGTGGCCAGCTACGATTCCGCGCTGACCATTGTCGTCGTCCTGATCGGACTGTCTGCGCTCATCGGCCTTGGCGTCGGCTTCTATCTGGTGCGCGACGTGTCTTCGGGTATCGCGTCCATCGTCGAGCCGATGCAGTCGCTGAGCGCGGGCGATCTCACGGCCCATGTTCCGCATCAGGGCGAGAAGACCGAGATCGGCGCCATGGCGGATACGCTGCAGTTGTTCAAGCAGGCGTTGATCGACAAGCGCGCAGCCGACGAAGCAGCGACGGCGGATGCCGAAGCCAAGATCGAGCGCGGTCGCCGTGTCGACGGCATCACGCGCAATTTTGAAGCGATGATCGGCGAGATCGTCGAGACCGTGTCCTCGGCCTCCACTGAACTCGAAGCTTCGGCGAGCACCCTCACGGCGACGGCCGAACGTGCGCAGGAACTGACCACCTCGGTGGCCGCAGCGTCCGGACAGGCATCGACCAATGTTCAGTCGGTGGCTTCGGCGACCGAAGAAATGGCGTCGTCGGTCAACGAGATCAGCCGTCAGGTGCAGGAATCGGCCAATATCGCCAATCAGGCGGTGGATCAGGCACGCAAGACCAATGAGCGTGTCAGCGAACTCGCCAGTGCCGCTGCCCGCATCGGCGATGTCGTCGAGCTCATCAACAATATCGCCGGTCAGACCAACCTGCTGGCGCTGAATGCCACCATCGAGGCGGCGCGTGCCGGTGAGGCAGGCCGCGGCTTCGCGGTCGTTGCCTCCGAAGTGAAGGCGCTGGCCGAGCAGACGGCCAAGGCCACAGGCGAGATTTCGACGCAAATCTCCGGCATTCAGGCGGCGACCCAGGAATCGGTCGGCGCCATCAAGGAGATAGGCGACACCATCGGCCGCATGTCCGAGATCGCTTCCACCATCGCCTCGGCGGTCGAGGAGCAGGGCGCGGCGACGCAGGAAATCTCGCGCAATGTCCAGCAGGCGGCGCAGGGCACCAGGCAGGTGTCGTCCAACATCACCGACGTCCAGCGCGGCGCCAGCGAGACCGGCTCGGCGTCTTCGCAGGTGCTCTCGGCCGCCCAGTCGCTGTCGTCGGACTCGACGCGGCTGAAGGACGAAGTCGGCAAGTTCCTCACCGCAGTGCGGGCTGCCTAACTCGTTCAACCTCTCCCCGCTTGCGGGGAGAGGTTTGTTTACCGCACGTTCGACATCACCAGTCCGGCGACGTCCATATAGGTCCGTACCAGCGGCGCCACCACACGATGGGCGGCGCTCTTCGAGACGATCCGGTCATGCAGGATCAGGTGATCGATCCCCGTATTGATGAAGCACGCCATCGCATCGCGCGGCGTCTCCACAATCGGCTCGCCCTTCACATTGAATGAGGTATTGAGCAGCACCGGCACGCCGGTGAGCGCCTCGAATTCCTTCAGCAGGCGATAAAGAATCGGATTGGTGTCTTCGGTCACCGTCTGAACGCGCGCGGTGCCGTCCACATGGACGATGGCCGGAATGCGGTCGCGCCATTCCGGCCGCACCGGCTTGGCGATCAGCATGAATGGCGAATCCTCGTCGCCCTCGAAGATTTCCTTGCAGCGCTCGGCCAGCACGAGTGGCGCAAAGGGCCGGAACGGCTGCCGGTGCTTCACGCGCGAATTCAGGATGTCCTTCATCTCGGCAAGGCGCGGATCGGCGATGATGCTGCGATTGCCAAGGGCCCGCGGGCCGTATTCCGAGCGGCCCTGGAACCAGCCGATCACCTTCTGGTCGATGAGCAGTTTCGCTGTATCCCGGCAGATATTGTCGCTGCGGACGGTGCTGGTCTGGGCCTTCACCAGCGTGCGCTGGGTCGCCGCCTCCACCTCGCGGTGGTCATAATTGCGGCCGGTGTAGGAGTGCTTCATCACATAGCTGCGCGGCTGCTTCTGCACCTCGTGCAAGCCGTAATAGGCGCAGCCGATGGCGATGCCGTTGTCGCCGGCAGCGGGCTGGATCCAGACATTGTCGAAGCCGGCCTCGCGCGCGATGCGCCCATTGGCCACGCAGTTCAGCGCAACGCCGCCGGCGATGCAGAGATTCTTCGCACCTGTGGTTTCGCGCAGCCAGCGCGCACGGGCGAGCAACACTTTCTCGGTGTCGTCCTGCACGCGCCAGGCGAGGTCTTCCCAGTGCTTCATCGACGGGCTCGTTTCCCATTTCCCCTCGCCATCGGCGATATAGGGCTGGTTGAACTCCGCCGACCAGCGGGGCACGGTCAGCCTGTTGTCCTCGATCGACATCAGCGAGGGAAATTGCTCGCGGCGGCCATAGGGCGCCAGGCCCATCAGCTCGCCGCATTTGTTCCAGTCGCCGAACACGTAGGTCGAGGCACGGCTGTAGAGCGCGCCGAGGCCGGGCATGTTGGTGAACTCGTCGCTGAGGAAGCCGCGGTCCGGCTCCATCCAGACCTTCTTGATGCAGTCGAGACGGGTGCCCTTGAAGGTGTAATAGCTCTCGGATTCGCGGGCGAGAGGCGAGCCGCCATCTTCGGCGGGATAGTTCTCCATCACGTCGGAGCGGTAGCTACCGACGCCATCCACGATCATGACCGCGCCTTCCTCGAAAGGCGAGACGGCGAAGGCGCTGTAGGCGTGCGAGAGATGGTGCGAGATGGCCACCACCTTGCCGTTGCGGGTCCGGAACAGCGGATGGCGCCGCGCATCCTGCCGTTCATATTCGGGCAGGAAACCCGGCATATCCTGATAGACCAGTCGGTCTTCCATCTCCGGCACCGGCAGGATGTAGCAATTACTGACCACCAGCTCCACATCGTTCAGGCTGATGCCTTCGGCCTGCAGGCAGTATTCGATCACTTCCTGATAGAAGCCCGTCGCGTGTTTTTCGCGGGTAATGCGCTCCTTCTCGATCGCATAGGCGATCTCGCCATCGCGCAGCAGGCAGGCGCTGACGTCGTGGTCATAGGTGTTCAGACCGAGAATATAGCGGGGCTTGGCCATTGCGGCTCACTTCTGGCGTTCGGGAGGTCAGTGGACGGAGGCATCTCGCAGTTGCGAGCCGAGCCGGGCAGGATAATGCGAGTCACTATGAAGAGAAGATGAACGAGGACAAGCGCAAATCGCCGATCGCTCCTCCGCTGCGTGTTTGTTCGTGCACGCCGCGTCCCTGTCAACTTGACCGGCCTTCGCGCTTGATCCTATTCTCACGTCGATCCTGCATGCGCGCCATGCCGAGGCCATATTGCTGGTCTCGTTTCAGACTCTGCTAAATCAGCATGCGTGAACTGGAATTGCTCACCGAGTAACTCTGTTGAACGATTCGACATCGGAAGCATTCTAAAGCCGTGCTTCTGCAGAATGGGAGATCCCAAGAATGGCTCAAACGACATCCAGGCGTCGTAATCTTCTGACCCGCTGCCTCGCAGCGGCGGCGCTTGTCTCTGTTTATTGCATTGGTCTGATCGGTGCCTCCACCATCATGCTGACCGCCGGCAGCACTGCCGCGCATGCGCAACGCGGTCGTGGCCGTGGCGGCGGGCGTGGTTGGGGCCGCGGCGGCGGTCGCGGCTGGGGTCGTGGCGGTGGCTACTATCGCGGTCGTGGCTATGGCTTCTATGGCGGTCCGCGCTTCGTTGCGCCCGGCTGCTATTTCAGCCGCCGCTGGGGCCGGGTGGTCTGCCCGTATTGATCGGCAGCCATCGTCCCCCGTGGTGACGACATCATGAATTGAAGGCGCTCCGGGAGATCGGGGCGCCTTTTTCTTTCCGGCCCGTTCATTTGCATGGGTCCGATGCGTTTTGAACGGAAAGCATCCGGCGGCGCCTTGCCGTCTTGCCTTTTCCGCGCACTGCACCAATCTCGGATGGCGAGCCGGCGCCGCGTCGGCAATCACGCCCTTTTGCCCCGGGAACCTCATGAGCAAACTTTTCTCCCCCGCCAAGCTGCGCGACCTCGCTTTGCCCAACCGCATCGTTATCGCGCCCATGTGCCAGTATTCGGCCGAGGAAGGTCGCGCCACCGAATGGCACATGATCCATCTCGGCAATCTGGCGCTGTCCGGCGCCGGCATGCTGTGCATCGAGGCCACGGCGGTCGAGCCGATCGGGCGCATCACGCCCGGCGATCTCGGTCTGTACGATGATGCCACCGAAGCCGCCTTGAAGCCGATCCTGGCGGCGATCCGCAAACATTCCAAGATCGCCGTCGCCATGCAGATCGCTCATGCCGGCCGCAAGGCATCGAGCCATGCGCCATGGGAGGGCGGCCAGCAGGTGCCACTCGATAAGGGCGGTTGGGTCGCCGAAGCGCCGTCGGCGATCCCGACCAAGCCTGGTGAGGTGCCGCCGAAGGAAATCGATGCCGCGGGGCTGGTGCGCATCCGCGACGCTTTCGTGGCGACGGCCAAGCGCGCCGACCGCCTCGGCATCGATGCGATCGAGCTTCATGGCGCGCATGGCTATCTGCTGCACGAATTCCTGTCGCCTATCTCCAATCAGCGGACCGACCAATACGGTGGATCGCTGGAGAACCGCATGCGCTTCCCGCTCGAAGTGTTCGATGCGGTGCGCGCGGTATTTCCGGCGCACAAGCCGGTGGGCGTGCGCGTCTCGGCGTCGGACTGGATCGAGGGCGGCTGGGATGTCGAGCAGACCATTGCCTTCGCTCTGGAGCTGAAGAAGCGCGGGGTGGACTGGATCGATGTCTCGTCCGGCGGTGTGTCGCCGCAGCAGAAGATCGCCATCGGGCCGGGATATCAGGTGCCGTTCGCTCAGGCCGTGAAGCAGGCGACGGGGCTGCCGACCATGGCGGTCGGGCTGATCACGGAGACGCAGCAGGCCGAAGATATCCTTGAGGCCGAGAAAGCCGACTTCATCGCGATCGCGCGCGGAATGCTCTACAATCCGCGCTGGCCGTGGCACGCAGCGGCTCAGCTCGGCGGCCAGGTTCAGGCGCCCCCGCAATACTGGCGCTCGCAGCCTTCGACGCAGAAGGCACTCTTCGGCGACATCACGTTTGGTGCCCGCTGATCGCCTGACCGGAATACTGCGGTCTACAGATTGGGAGCCCATCGCATCATCGTGCGGTGGGCTTTTTCATTCTTGGCTGATCACGCAAAAGTGCCCGCCAAATACGTTCGCCGCGCGAATGGCAGCCCTGCGGCGAAGTTGTGTTTACACGCCATGGCTGCACTCCTAAACCGCGAAAATTCTGCGCCATAAAATAATCGCGGCATCCGGCGCTGCCCGTTTTCGAGAGGAGCCCCTGCCATGGGCCGCCATCATTTGTGGCTGTTGCTGATTCCCTTCGTCGGACTGCTTTGGGTCCCGTTCTACAATTTCCATGACCCCGTGCTGTTCGGCTTCCCCTTCTTCTACTGGTATCAGCTTGCCTGGGTGCCGGTGACCGCATTCCTGACGTGGCTCGCTTACCGGACCTATCCCAATGAAGACTGATCTCGACGTTCCGGCGCTCGCCGTCTTTCTGTTTTTCTTCGCCCTGGTCACCGTGATGGGCTTTGTCGCCTCGCACTGGAAGCGTCCGAAGACGCTGGCGAGCCTCGACGAATGGGGGCTCGGCGGGCGCCAGTTCGGCACCTGGATCACCTGGTTTCTGGTCGGCGGTGATTTCTACACCGCCTATACCGTGATCGCCGTGCCGGCGCTGGTCTATTCGGTCGGCGCCTACGGCTTCTTCGCACTGCCCTACACGATCATCGTCTATCCCTTCGTCTTCATGGTGATGCCGAAGCTCTGGCAGGTGGCGAAAGACAACGGCTACGTCACTGCCGCCGACATCGTTCACGGCCGCTACGCATCGCGCACGCTGGAAGCCGCGGTGGCCATTACCGGCGTCGTCGCCACCATGCCATACATCGCTCTGCAGCTGATCGGCATGGCCGCCGCGGTGAAGGCGCTCGGCTTCGAAGGCGAAATGCCGTTGATCGCGGCCTTTGTCGTGCTCGCGCTTTACACCTATTCGTCGGGCCTGCGCGCGCCGGCGCTGATCGCCTTCGTCAAGGACATCATGATCTATATCGCGGTCATCGCGGCGATCTCGGTGATTCCCGGCAAGCTTGGCGGCTACGCCAATGTGTTCAATGCAGCCGATGAAGCGTTCAAGGCCAAGGGCAGCGGCAGCATTCTACTCGGGGCGAACCAGTATTTCGCCTATGCGACCCTGGCGCTCGGCTCGGCACTTGCAGCTTTCATGTATCCGCACACGCTGACCGGCATCTTCGCCAGCAAGAGCGCGACGACCATTCGCAAGAATGCCGTGCTGCTCCCGGCCTATACGCTGATGCTCGGCCTCTTGGCGCTGCTCGGTTACATGGGTCATGCGGCCAAGCTCAAGCTCGCCAGCAACAACGACGTGGTGCCGGCGCTGTTCCAGACGCTGTTTCCGAGCTGGTTCGCCGGCTTCGCCTTTGCGGCCATCGCCATCGGCGCGCTGGTGCCGGCTGCGGTGATGAGCATTGGTGCGGCCAACCTGTTCACGCGCAATTTCTGGAAGGCCTATGTCAATCCGCAGATCGACACGGCCGGCGAAGCCACGGTGGCGAAGCTCGCATCGCTGGCGGTCAAGGTCGGTGCGCTGCTGGCGATCATCTATCTGCCAACACAGTTTGCACTGGATCTGCAACTGCTCGGTGGCCTGTGGATCCTGCAGACGCTGCCGGCGCTGATCTTCGGCCTGTTCACCGGGTGGTTCACTGCGCCGGCGCTGCTGGCTGGCTGGATCGTCGGCCTGTTCGGCGGCACCTATCTGACCTGGATGGATGGTTTGAAGCCGCTGCATCTGCTCTCGGTCGGCAGCTTCCAGGCGACCGTCTATGTCGGCCTTATTGCTCTGGTGGCGAATATCGCTGTCGCCGTGCTTGTCAATCTGGTGGTGCCGAAGCGCAGTGCAGTGGCTGCGTAGGGCGGATTAGCCGAAGGCGTAATCCGCCGGCGGAGTTCATGTGGCGAAGAACGGCGGATTACGCTGCGCTAAACCGCCCTACGCATTGAGCCAGCGCATTGCAAATTTGCGTGCGCTGGTTCTATTGTCCGCGCTCATGACAATGGAGCCTGGACACGTGACGGATCAGATGCGCATCGGCACCCGCAAGAGCACGATGGCGCTGGCGCAGACCGAAGAGATCGCCCGCCGCCTGAATGTGGCTGCGCCGGATCTGGCGGTCGAAATCGTCAAGTTCGATCCCGTCGGCGATCGCGATCAGACTAGCAACCTGCTGCGTCACGGCGGCAAGGGCGGCGCTTTCGTCGGCGAGATTCGCGATGCCGTACGTGCCGGCAAGCTCCACGCCGCGATGCATTCGCTGAAAGACATGCCGGGCAACGAGGATACGCCGGGGCTCGTGATTGGCGCCACGCTGGTGCGCGATCCGCCGACCGATTCGCTGGTGCTGCGCCCCGGCCTGACGCTCGATGAAATCACACGCGCGCGCGGCCAGGGCTTCAAGATCGGCACCAATGCCGTGCGCCGTGCCGCCTATCTGCGCCGGCTGTTTCCCGAGATCGAAGTGATCCATTTCCGCGGCGCTGCCGATACGCGCGTGCGCAAGCTGGACAATGGCGAGATGCAGCGTCTGCCCGGCGGCGGCGAGGTCGGTCCGGCCGACGCGCTGATCATGGCGCGTTCGGGTCTCGAACGCGTTGGACTCGCGGGCCGCATCGTGCGCGATTTCTCGCCGCAGGAGATGTTGCCAGCCGCCGGCCAGGGCATCGTCGCCGTCGAATGCGCGGCGAATGACTGGACGACGCGACGCTATCTGTCGCTGATCGACGATCCCGCCGCGCATCTGGCCTGCGATGCCGAGCGTGAGGTGCTATGGGTGCTGAACGGTCACTGCAATTCGCCGATTGCCGGCTATGCGGTGATCAACGGCGGCGAGATGTGCCTGACGGCCTCGGTGCTGGACGAGACCGGCGAGCGCTTCATCGAGGTGACGCGCATGGGGCCAGCCGATCGCCCGCGCGAGCTCGGACGGGCAGTCGGGCTGGACCTGCTGGACAAGGGCGCCGCGGAATTGATCGAGCGGACGCGGCCGATTTGATGGCCGTAGCCCGGATGGAGCGAAGCGTAATCCGGGGACCAGTGTTTCAGCTCTTCGCAGGTTCCTGCATTGCGCTTCGCTCCATGCAGGCTACGATTCCGCCATCCCCACGCTCCACAGCGCAAACGCATACACGATCGCGATCTCGTCGAGGCGGTTGAAACGCCCCGACGCGCCGCCATGTCCCGCGCCCATATTCGTGCGCAGCAGCACCGGTCCGCCGGATGTCATCGTCGCGCGCAAGCGCGCGATCCATTTCGCCGGCTCCCAATAGGTCACGCGCGGATCGGTGAGTCCGCCCATCGCGAGGATCTTCGGATAGGCCTTTGGCGCCACCTGATCGTAAGGCGAATAGGACAGAATCATCTTGAAGTCCTCGGCACTCTCGATCGGATTGCCCCATTCCGGCCATTCCGGCGGCGTCAGAGGCAGCGTGTCGTCGAGCATGGTGTTGAGCACATCGACGAACGGGACTTCGGCGACGAGGGCGGAGAACAGTTCGCCCGATCGATTGGCAACCGCGCCCATCAGCATGCCGCCTGCGCTGCCGCCATGGCCGACGATGTTTTTCTCCGACGTATATTTCGCTGCGATCAGGGCCCGCGCCGACGCTGCAAAATCGTCGAACGAATTCGTCTTCTTGTCGCGCTTGCCGTCGAGATACCAGCCCCAGCCCTTGTCGGCGCCGCCGCGGATATGGGCGATGGCATAGACGAAGCCGCGATCGACCAGCGAGAGACGGTTCGCCGAGAATGACGCCGGCATCGCCATGCCATAGGAGCCGTAACCATAGAGCAGCAGCGGCGCTCTGCCATCCTGCACGAAGTCCTTGCGGTGCAGGATCGACACCGGCACCTCCGCGCCATCCTCGGCCTTCGCCATGATGCGGGTCGTGACATAGTCGGCCGGGTTGTGGCCGGATGGAATTTCCTGTCGTTTCCGCAGCACACGCTGGCGCGTCACCATGTCGTAGTCATAGACTTCCGACGGTGTCGTCATCGACGAATAGGCGAAGCGCAGATTGGTGGTGTCGAATTCGTAGCCGCCGAGCGTGTCGAGCGAATAGGCAGCCTCGTCGAAGGCGATGGCGTGTTCTTCATTCGTGGCGAGGTCCCGGATCACGATCGAAGGCAGCGCATTGGCGCGCTCCAGTCGGATCAGGTGATGGGCGTAAAGCTCCATATCGATGAGGTAGATGCCCTCGCGGTAAGGGATCAGGTCCTTCCAGTTCGCGCGTTCCGGCGCCGATATCGGCGCGGTGACGATCTTGAAGTCGATGGCGTCGTCCGCATTGGTGAGGATGAAGAGTTCATCGCCGCGATCGGCCAGCGAATATTGCACGCCTTCCTCGCGCTTCGCGACAAGGCGTGGCGGCGCGTCGGGCACGGCGAGATCGATCAGTTGCTGCTCGGACGTCTCGTGATCGCCGCCGGCAATCACGCAGAAGCGGCCGCTGGCGCTTTCGTGGATATGCGTGAACCAGCCTGAGTCCTGCTCCTCGAACACGAGCTTGTCGTCGGCCTGTTTGGTGCCGAGGCGATGCAGCCAGACCTGCATTGGGCGATGATTGTCATCGAGCTTCACATAGAAGAACGCTTTCGAATCCAGTGTCCACACCACACCGCCATCGGTCTCCTCGACGATGTCATCGAGGTCGCTCCCGGTGGTCCAGTCCCGCACGCGGATGGTGAAATATTCGGAGCCTTTGACGTCAGCCGTCCAGGCCTCCAGCGCATGGTTGGGCGAATGTCGGGCCTCACCGAATTTGAAATAGTCGTGGTCCTTGGCGAGGGCGTCGCCATCGAGAATGATCTGTGCCTCGCCGCCGTCGCGTGGCGTGCGGCCGAACAATTCATGTTGGCCGCCCTCGCGGAATTTGCGCAGATAGGACCACGGGCCATCGGGCGAGGGCACCGAGGAATCATCCTCCTTGATGCGGCCGCGCATTTCCGCGACGAGCTTCTTCTGCAATGTCGCGGTGCCGCCGAGCAGGCTCTCGGTATAGGCGTTCTCGGCCTCCAGATAGGTGCGGATCTCGGGCTCCAGCACGCTGGGATCGCGCAGCACCTCCTGCCACTTGGCATCCTTGAGCCAGGCATAGTCGTCACGGACGGTGACGCCGTGGGCCGTGAAGGAATGCGGATGAACTGGCGCAACCGGCGCGGGCGTCCTGGATGTCTGCTGTGTCATGAAGGCTCTTTTCGCGGAGGTCCGATCGGATATGATCCTGTCCGTCGGCATGGCGACGTGCTGTGAATATAGGCGGGATCGCCCGCTTTGCCATCCTTCGGCTCTCCCCCGAAGCGCAAGACAAAACAAGAAACGAGGAAACAGATGCCCGAATTCGTTACGCTCGACGCGCTGGTCCGGAACACCGCCGAGCGGCTGCCGCACAAGACCGCCGTCATCGATCCCGATCGTGCAATCAACTATGGCGATTTCAATACGCTGATCGACCGCATCGCGGCGTCGCTGCAGGCGAGCGGCCTGAAGCCGCAGGATGCGATCTCGATCTGTGCACTGTCGTCCATCGAATATGCGGCGACCTTCCTGGGCGCGCTGCGTGCCGGTATCGCCGTTGCGCCGCTGGCGCCGTCATCGACGCCGGCCGATTTTGCCGCGATGGTGAAGGATGCTGCGGCCAAAATCCTGTTCATGGACGATTCCACGGCAGCGACATTCGCGTCAGCCGATATCGATCCGGCGATCCAGCGCGTGGCGCTCGATGGCGGCAAGGCCGGGAAGGCGTTCAAGGACTGGCTGGCACCGGAAGGCAGCAAGCCGCAGCCGGTGACGATCGATCCGGACTGGGTATTCAACATCATCTATTCGTCGGGCACCACGGGAACGCCGAAAGGCATCGTGCACACGATGTGGATGCGCTGGCGGCAATATGGCCAGCTCGATCCGCTCGGCTACGGGGCGGACGCGGTCACCGTGCTGTCGACGCCGCTTTATTCCAACACCACGCTGGTCTGCTTCAATCCCACGCTCGCGGGTGGCGGTACGCTCGTGCTGATGAAGAAGTTCGATGCACGCGGCTTCCTCGAACTCAGCGCAAGGCATCGCGCGACCCATGCGATGCTGGTGCCGGTGCAGTATCGCCGCATCATGGCGGTGGAGGATTTCGACAGCTTTGATCTCTCATCCTTCGTTATGAAGTACTCCACTTCGGCGCCTTTCGCCGCAGCGCTGAAGGCCGACGTGCTTAAGCGCTGGCCGGGCGGCCTGACCGAATATTACGGCATGACCGAAGGCGGCGGCACCTGCATGCTGCTGGCGCACGAACATCCGACCAAGCTGCATACGGTGGGGCAGCCGGCACCGGATCACGATATTCGCCTAATCGACGAGAACGGCAATTTTGTCGCGCAGGGCGAGATCGGCGAGGTCGTCGGGCATTCGCCGGTCATCATGCAGGGTTATCTCAACCAGCCCGGCAAGACCGCCGAGACCTTCTGGCGCGATGCGTCGGGCAAGCTCTATGTCCGCACCGGCGATGTCGGCCGTTTCGACGAGGATGGCTTCCTGACGCTGATGGACCGCAAGAAGGACATGGTCATTTCCGGCGGCTTCAACATCTATCCGAGCGATCTGGAAGCGGTGCTGGTGCAGCACGATGCCGTGCTGGAAGCGGCCGTGGTCGCGATGCCGTCGGAGGAATGGGGCGAAACACCGGCGGCCTTCGTGGTGCTGCGTCCCGGTCAATCGATCAAGGCCGCAGACCTCAAGAACTGGGCCAACGAGCGGCTCGGCAAATTCCAGCGGCTCAACGATGTCGTGATGGTCGATGTTCTGCCGCGTAGCGCCATCGGAAAGGTGCTGAAGCGGGAGCTGCGGGATCGGAGATTAAGCGGCGATCTGTCGGCGTGAATAGGCCGAACTGTGGGGTGGGCAAAGCGCAGCGTGCCCACCTTACCGATCGCCGCACACTTCGCCCTCATCCTGAGGAGCCGCGAAGCGGTGAATGGCGTAGCCATTCGCAAGGGATCGCCGCGAGCTCAGGAGCCAAGCCAGCTCATGGTTCGAGACGGCGCTTCGCGCCTCCTCACCATGAGGGGGAGAGGGTGCTCAGTAATGCGGTGGGCGTTCATTCGCCGGCGTCCCCACCGCCGTCTCGGCTTCCGCTAGCCGCTCGCCGAGTGCAGCGACTTGCCGCGTCAGAATATCGATCTGTTTCCACTGCGCGGTGATCGTCGCATTCAGCGTCTCGATGGTGTCGTCCTGATAGGCGATGCGCGTTTCCATCGTGTCGATGCGCTCGCGCAGGCTTTCAACGTCCTTTGCGATCTCACTCATCGGCAGCCTCGCGCGTCAGGGCGAAGTCTTCGGAATTGATCGGCAGGCCTTCGTGGACCATTTGGCTTTCCTTGAGTCCGTGGCCGAGCGCAACGCGCTGGTCGAACACGAAGCAGTCGCCGCGCCACAGGCTCTCGCTTTCGGGAATGTCCTCGAGATATTGCAGGATACCGCCTTTGAGGTGATAGACCTCGGCGAAACCGTGGGCGAGCATGTAGGAGCTCGCCTTCTCGCAGCGGATGCCGCCGGTGCAGAACATGGCGATCTTCTTGTGCTTCGCCGGATCGAGTGTGCGGGCGACGAAATCCTTGAACTGGCCGAAGCTGGCAATGTTCGGATCGACCGCACCCTTGAATGTTCCCATCGCCACTTCGAATGCGTTGCGGGTATCGAGCACCAGCGTGTCCTCGGCGGCGATCAACGCATTCCAGTCGGCGGCATCCACATAGGTGCCGACGCGCTTGGTCGGATCGGTCAGGGGATCGCCGAGGGTGACGATCTCCTTCTTGAGCCGAACTTTCATGTGCAGGAACGGCATCATGCTGGCGCGGGAATATTTCAATTCGAGATTGTCCAGCCGGCCGCCGAACAGCGCGCCGCTCGCGAACTCGCGCATCAGCGCGTCGATCTCGGCATCCCTGCCGGCGATCGTGCCATTGATGCCTTCCTCTGCCAGCAGCAGGCTGCCCTTGATGCCGAGCTGATCGCACAGGGCACGAAGGGGCGCCTGCAATTGACGAAAGTCAGGCAGGGCAGCGAACTGGTAGAGGGCGGCAACCTTGTACATGCGGGGGATGTAGCAAAGAGCGATCAAGGGCGAAACCCTTGGGCGAGCCGGTATGCCAATCTTCCAGACACACAAAAACCGGCTCCGAAGAGCCGGCTCTCGTGCAGCGTCACCCGCGACCAGCGAGGGGAGTCAGACCCTGCCGGCGGAAACCGGCTCAGCGCTTGCGGCCGGCCATATCCGAGGCCTTGTCGACGGCATCCTTCGCCATCTGCTTGGCGTCGCCCATCGCCTTCTGGGCGTGGCCCTTGCCTTCCTGAATCAGGCCTTCGCCCTGCAGGCGATCTGAGCCGGTGGCTTCGCCGATGCTCTGTTTCGCCTTGCCGATCGCTTCGTTTGCATGGCCCTTGATCTTGTCCGTGGTAGCACCCATGAGATACTCCTGTTGTTCGAGGCGTCGAGTTCCAGGCTTGTCCTGACGAATTCTGTGCCTCACTGGGCTTCGTCGAAACAATCGACAGCTCGAAAGAATGTTCCTGGAATTCCGGGGCACGATGCCGCACGAAACGCAGCATTGTCGTCACGTCATTGAGAAGGCGCTGCCATGTCCGGTCACGATCACACCCATCCGCACGATCATTCCCATGATCATTCTCATGATCACAGCCATGATCCGGACCGCTGGAAGCATGACGGTGTTCGCGTCATTCCGGCGGACAATCTCGACACCAATGTTCCCTCGACCAAGGGCATGGACCGTGCGGCGGCGATCAACTTCGCGCGCGTCGGCGCGCAGAAGCTGTGGGCCGGCACCGTCTCGATCCAGCCGGACGCCAAGACGGGCGCGCATCATCACGGCCATCTCGAAAGCGTGATCTATGTGGTGAAGGGCAAGGCCCGCATGCGCTGGGGCGATCGTCTGCAGTTCACCGCAGAGGCCGGCCCGGGCGATTTCATCTTCGTGCCGCCTTATGTGCCGCATCAGGAAATCAATGCCAGCCGCGACGAGGTGCTGGAATGCGTCCTGGTGCGCAGCGACGGCGAGGCGGTGGCGATCAATATCGATATCGAGCCGGTGGAGAAGCCGGAAACGGTGCTGTGGGTCGACCCCACGCATCCGGATGGTGCGGTGAAGAAGTAAATTCAAAGGGCCGGCGATTGGATCGCCGGCCCTTTCGATTCAGCTGTAGCGAAACAGGGGATCGTCGAGATAGATGGTCGGAAAGACGTCGCGATCGTTCCAGTAATTCTGGTCGTGCTGCCACTCCGGCTTGTCGCCGCGCTTCGGCAGAAGATGCAACCCACGCATGATGTAGCCTGGGTTGAAATCCTGCTCATCGATCCACGGCAGCAGCGGCATGTTGCTGTCTTCCGGTCGCAGCACCGGCGTGACGGTGGTCGCGCCTTTCTCGTCCATATGGCGCAACAGGCGGCATACGAAATCCGCCACGAGATCGACGCGCAGCGTCCAGCTGGCGCGGAAATAGCCGAAGATCCACACCATGTTTGGCACGCCGGTGAACATCATCCCGCGATAGGTTACGGTGTCGGAGAAATCCAGCGGCTCTCCGTCGATTGAAAATGCGATATCGCCCAGCACATTGAGATCGAAGCCCGTGGCCGTGACGATGACATCGGCATCGACCCGGTTTCCGGACTTCAGGACGATGCCTGTCTCGTCAAAATTCTCGATCTCGTCGGTGACCACGGTCGCCTTGCCGGCCCGGACGCTCTGGAACAGGTCGCCATCGGGAATGAAGGCGATGCGCTGGCGCCACGGTCGATAGCGCGGCGTGAAATGCGTGGCGATATCGTAGTCGTCGCCGAGATAGGCGCGCACGCCCTTCAGCAGTTCATCGCGCACCACGTCCGGCTCGCTCTGCGTACGCTTGGTGAAGACGCCCTGATCGAACAGGATCTTGCGGCGAACGATCTCGTGGATCCACGTCTCGTCGATGTCGAGTTCGCGCAGCGTCTCGGCGAGCGCATTGGCGTTGCGGCCGGTGATGAAGAAGGTCGGCGATCGCTGCAACATGGTGACGCCGGCGCATTTGTCGGCGATGGCGGGCACGACGGTCGCCGCCGTTGCGCCGGAGCCGATCACGGTGACGCGCTTGCCGGACAGGTCGAGATCGTCAGGCCAGGTCTGCGGATGTATGACAGTGCCCTTGAATCGATCCAGCCCCGGCCAATCGGGCGTATAGCCCTTGGCATGATTGTAGTAGCCCTGACACATCCAGAGAAAGCGCGTGGTGAAGGACAGCGTCTCGCCGGTCTCGAGGCGGGTCACCGTCAGTGTCCAGAGCTTGTTCTCATTTGACCAATCGGCGTTGAGAATCTTGTGCCCATAACGGATGTGGCGGTCGATCCCGTTTTCGGCGATCACCTCGCCCATATAGCTGAGGATTTCCGCCGCAGTCGCAATCGGTGCCGAAGTCCACGGCTTGAAGCGATAGCCGAAGGTGTAGAGATCACTGTCGGAACGGATGCCGGGATAGCGATGGGTGTGCCAGGTACCGCCAAATCCGTCTTTCATCTCAAGGATGACAAAGCGCTTGTCAGGACTTTGCTTGGTGAGGTGATAGGCGGCGCCGATGCCGGAAATGCCGGCGCCGACCACGATGACATCGAAATGCTCGACTTGCTGGGCTTTGGACGGAGTCGTGGCGATATGTCCCTGGACGTTCATGGGCTCCCGATCTTTTTGGCTCTCGCGGTCTGTGCGCGGATGCTTGGTCCGGCGGCCCGCATCAGCGGAGCCGCCGAGCGTCATGATTGACGATCGGGAGGAATGCGCAAGCAGTAATTGCGCGGGGAGATGGCGCAGGATGGAATGACGGGCGATCAGCCCGTCACCGACATCACCGCTTCCTTGATCTTCGCCAGGGCATAGTTGCCGATCATGTTGACATCGATATGCGGCAGGTTCGGAAGCTCGTCCGCCGCCACCACGCAATCGACGACAGCCGGGCCTTCGCAGGCGAGTGCGTCCGCGATGGCCTTCTTGAGCTCGCCTGGCTGCTTCGCCGTAAAGCCCTGACCGCCGCAGGCGCGCGCCAGTGCGGCGAAATCCGGGTTCGGGAATTCGATCGCTTCGCGGAACGGGGCGAGGCCGATGCTCTCTGCTTCCAGCGTGATCAGTCCGAGCGCGGAATTGTTGTAGACGATGACCTTGAGCGGCAGCTTGTGCTGCACGGCGGTCATGAATTCGCCCATCAGCATGTTGAAGCCGCCGTCACCGGTGAGCACGATCACCTGTTTGGAGCGATCGAGAATCTGGATGCCATTCGCCTGGCCAATGGCGGTGCCGACGGCGGCATTGTTGAACGAGCCGGTGATACGCTGGGTGCCGTTCTGGCGGATCCAGTTCGCCGACCACAGCGTATTCAGCCCGGTGTCGAGGACGAAGATCGCATCCGGCCGCGCCAGATCGCCGGTGACGCGCGCTACGGCCTGCGGATGGATCTTGTCCTTGCTGCGGGCAGGATCGGCCTGCTTGTCGAGCATCTCGTCCCACTTGTGGCGGGCATGGCTGGTCTTCTCGAAGAACTTGCCGTTGGTCTTGGCCTGCACCTTGTCGAGCAGCAGCTTCAGCGTGGGCCGCGCAGAGCCGATCACGCCCAGCGCGGTCGGGGTGCGGCGACCGAGCGCCTGCGCGCGCTCGTCGATCTGGATGACATGTCCCTTGGTGGGCAGGAAGTTGGAATAGGGATAGTCGGTCCCGACCATCACCAGCAGGTCGCAGTCATGCACGGCGTCATAGACCGGCTTGGTGCCGATCATACCGAGGCCGCCCATCCAGCGCGGGTCGTCGAACGCCATGATCTCCTTGCCGCGCACCGAATGCACCAGCGGCGCTTTCAGCTTGTCGGAGAGTGCGCGCAGTAGTTCGGCGGTGCCGAGCGCGCCATGGCCGCACATGATCACGACGCTTTCGGCTTCGTCGATACGGCGTGCGGCCTCACACACGGCGGCATCGTTGGGGAGAGTCTCGCCGCGCGGCACCAGCGTCGCGATGCTCGATGTCGGCACCTCGGATTTCAGCGAGAGAACGTCCATCGGCAGGGTCAGATGCGCAACGCCCGGGCCGGCATAGGCGGCGGCGATCGCTTCGTGAAACACGCGCGGCGCCTGCGCACCCGTGGTCACGGTCTGGGTGTAGAGCGAGACGTCGCGAAACAGCAGATCCGGTTCGGTGGTCTGGAAGAAGTCGGAGCCCTTCATGGCGCGGGCCATGTCTCCGGAAAGCGCCAGCACCGGCGCATGATCGCGCGCAGCCTCATAGAGGCCGGCGACGAGATGCGTGCTGCCGGGTCCCGTCGATCCCGCGCAGACGCCGAGCTTGCCGGTGAGCTTGGCCTGCCCTGCGGCGGCCAGCGCCGCGCCCTCCTCGTGGCGAACGCCCACCCATTCGATGCTGCTGCGCCGGACCGAGTCCGCCAATGGATTGAGCGAGTCGGCGATCAGGCCGAAGATTTGCTGGACGCCGATCTGTTCGAGCACATGGACGAGATCATCCGCGACGGTTTTCGACATAAGGGAGCTCCGGACCAATGATGGGGACGCCGCTGGGAGGATAGCGGTTGCGGCGTCGATCGATAGGACAGATGTATGCTCGATTGTCGCATTGCAGCATGAACATCACGCTGCAACAAAGTCGTGATGCCGAATTAAGTTCCGGCAACCTCGGAACCAACCTCGCTCGCTTTCTTTCGGCCGAACAGGATGCGCTGATACAGCCAGCCGATCGCCACCAGCACGAGGCCGAGGCACATGAAGGACAGTGCGCGCCAGACGCCCGTCAGCGACGACATGTCGATCAGGAAGGCCTTCAGAACGGTGAGGCCGATGACGACAGCCGAAGCCAGTCGCGCGCGCTGCGACGAGAAGATGAGGCCGGCAGCGAGCAGCGTGACGCCAAAGACGAGCCAGGCGATCGACAGCGTGTACTGCTCGGCGTCATAGACCCGCGCATTGGCGAAGACCGGCCCGTGATAGATGCGCCGGATCTCGAATGTCACATAGGCCAGTGCCAGCACCAGCGCACCTGATGCAATGGTGTTGGCATAGGCGGGCTTGCGGCGACCTGCGACCGCATAGGACAGCAGCAGCGCGAGGACCGCAGGGAGGGCGTAGCCGAGCAACAGCAGATTGAAGACGACTCCGCCGACATCGATGCGCCAGATATTCGGATTGGCGAGGAACAGCAGGCCGCCGAGAGAGGCAAGCCCGGCATAGACGGTCAGGATCACAGCGCCGACATTGTGCACGATGCTGCCGCTGCGGACGCGCAGGCGTTCGAGGCCGATCGCCATTGCGAGCGTGGTGCAGACCTGCAGCGCGACCTCAACGAGGTCCGAGCTGACGCGATAGACGTCGCCGCCATTGACGTAATGGCGGATCTCGAGGAACACCAGCAGCACCGTGAACAGGATTGCGGCGGATTCCACCATGCGCAGCGGCGCGTCGTCGCCGCGGCGGCGCATCAGCGAGCTGGCGCCCCAGAATGCAGCGGCCGGAACACCGTAACCCCAGAGCAGCCAGTTGAAGATCGGCGTGGTGCCGACGAGGTCGCCGACGACGCGCGGCTCGTAGGCCATCCGCGCGCAGACGATGGCGGCGAGAATGGCGGCAAGCCAGCGCAGGAACGGGATCGGTCGCTGCATGGAAATCCATGCGGTGCCGAGCGCCATCAGCGCCAGTGCGATAGTGAGCCAGCCTTTCTCCAGCGCGAAGGTCAGCGCCAGCGCCAGCGCACCGAGCGTGCCGGTGGCGAACAGGGCGGTCGAAATCGCGAGGCCCGGCTTCTGCTCGCGCTTGCTGAGCAGTTCGGTGGCGGCAGCGAAGCCCGCCGCAATGATCACCGCGAGAATGGCGAAAGGGACCGAGCGTTCCAGATGCGCGATGCGGGCATAGAGCGCGACCAGCAGCGCGATCGGAACGAAGGTTGCGCAGGCTGCCCATATCACCGGAATGACCGCACTGATCGAGCGTCCCTGCGCGAGGAAGCCGATGACGCCGAAGCCGAGGGCGAACACCGCGGCGCTGCCGAGATGCAGCGTCACCGAGCCCTGGATCGGGCTGATGCCGATGCCCTCCAGCGGTCCGCCGGGCAGCACCAGCATGTCGAGATTGCCCTGGATGGCCCAGGACAGGAACACGATCGCGACGAAGCCCGCGGCGACGGCCACTGCGCCGGTCGCAGCCTGCGCATACCAGGCGACGAACAGCGTCGCGGCCACCATCAGCGCGAAGGCGATCATCGCCAGATCGGTGTGGAAACTGGCGAGCACGATCAGCGTGGCGCCGAACAGGCTGGCGCCGAGCGCGGTTGACGAGATGCCCTCGATGCGGCCCGGCTCGGCGGGCGGGCCATACATGAAGCCGCACACCACCAGCAGCGCGGCTAGTACGAAACAGGCGATGACATGGAAGACATGCGGTGCGACCATCGCTGCGCCGGCGTCGAGCCCGGGCAGCGTCCAGAAGGTGGTGAAGGCAATGGTGGTCAGCACCAGCCAGCGCCACATCCGCATCCGTGCCAGCGCAAAGGCCGCGGCGGTGACGATTGCGAGATAGATATAGAGCGCCCAGTAGTCGGGCTTGTCGGACGACACCAGCATCGGCGTGACGAACGCGCCGACGAGGCCAAGGCCGGCGAGCGCCGGGCCGTGCAGCAAAGCTGCGGCCATGGTGCCCATGGCGACGATGCCGAGCAGCACGAAGGCCGTGCCCGGCACGATGAAATCATACAGCGCATAGGCCGCATAGACGGTCGCGAATGCGACGGCGGTGCCGGCTGCGGTGAGGATCGCCGGGATATTGGCGATCGGCAGCGCCGCGATGGAGGAGAGCGATTCCTTGCGGCGCGCGAACTCGCCGACGCCGAGCAGCGCCAGCGCGAACAGGCCGCCGAGCAGCACGCGCACTTCCGGGCCGAGCAAGCCGGCCTCGATGGAATAACGCACCATGAAGAGGCCACCGAGTGCCAGCGTCAGGCCACCGAGCCAGACCACCCAGCGCGTACCGATGCGTTCCTCGAACCCGGGTCGTGCAGCGGGCGGCGCCGCAGCTTTCGGCGTCGCAGCGATTTGCGGCGTCGGTGGTGCGATGATCTCAAGTTGCAGCGATGGAGGCGGCTCGTCATTGACGCTGACGATCGGTTCTGCTGCCTTGACTTCCGCAGGCAATTCCGGCGCGAGTGGCGCTGCTGTCGCTGCCGTTTCAATCGCTGCAGCGGCCGGTTTCGCCGCGCGCGGTG
The DNA here is from genome assembly GCA_023449855.1 of Pseudomonadota bacterium. Taxonomy (GTDB): domain Bacteria; phylum Pseudomonadota; class Alphaproteobacteria; order Rhizobiales; family Xanthobacteraceae; genus Tardiphaga. The sequence goes on from JAEXHR010000246.1 coordinate 27,857, forward strand.
CGGCCTCAAACGCATCGAGCCGCGCACGCAGTATCTTCACCTCGTTGCGCGCCTTGCGGGCGAAGATGAGTGCGATGATGGCAACGACAAGCGCAATGAATTCGAACATCTGGCGTGAGCCCCAGGCCTTATTTCTCTTTAAGTCTTCTTCCTCTTTTGTCCCACAATGGGAGAAGTGAGGGAAGCCGCAGAGACTTAGTGCCTGTCGAGGTTGCCAGAGTTCATGTCGCACATGAACTTTGACGCATCATTCCAGGTCGATGTGAAACGGCTTGCCCATCACCGTCAGACTGCCCGGCCCCATATCGTCGAGCGCACGGATCATGCGTCCATCGCGGCCGAGCGCCTTGTCGGCGAGCGATACGATCAATCGGTTCGGCGACGCGATCGGCGAAGCCGCTCGGATCCGCTGGGCGATCTCGTGTTCGTCGCGATGCGGATTGAGCATGCAGGCCGCGGTGAAGGCGCTGGCGGTGGAGCGCGAAATCCCCGCATAGCAATGGATCACCAGCGGCGAGGCGCGGTCCCAGCCGCGCACGAAATCCATCACCTGCGTCACATGACTCGCGTCCGGCGCGACGAAGCCATCCATGGATTCGGTGATATCATCCACCTGCACACGCAGGTGATTGGCCTCGATCACCGTTTCCGGTCGCACCACCTGTGCCACATTGGCCATGATCGTCAGCACATGGCTCGCCCCCGTCGCTTTGACGGTGGCATGCAGGTCGGCGAGGGAGCAGACATAGATCATGATGGTCTTTCTACCGCGGCCCGGTCCGGTGTGTCATCCCGCCGTCAGCGCCTTGAAGCGCTCGAGGAACCGTTTCTCTGCCTTGCTGGCGGACCATGGCGTCAGATAATCCGCTTCCACCTCGAGCGCCAGACAGGGGTCCTTGCCGAACAGCCGCTTCGCTTCCGTCTCGGCAAAGCCCGCAAGCCGCGTCGCCTCCAGATAGGCCGCGCCCATATCGGCATTCTTGATCGCCTTCGTCATCTTCGGATCCAGCTCCGCCGGCATGCCGAAGCGGATATGGATCGCGGCAAGGAGGCGATGCTCCACCATCTTGTAGGCATTGCCGATCACCGCCTTGAACGGCGAGATCATGTCGCCGATCACATATTCCGGTGAATCGTGCAGCAGTGCTGCGACGCCGCAGCGATCATCCAGCTTCGAAGCCTGCTCGCGCATGATCGCCTCGACCAGCAGCGAATGCTGCGCCACGGAGAAAATATGCGGGCCTCGCGTCTGTCCGTTCCAGCGCGCCATGCGGGCGAGGCCGTGCGCGATGTCCGCCAGTTCGACATCGAGCGGCGAGGGGTCCAGCAGGTCGAGCCGGCGGCCCGACAGCATGCGTTGCCAGGCGCGCGGTGTGCCTGAAGTCACGGTCGCTTTTGCCATCAGGTCGCCTTCAGCCGCAGCGGCTTCTTTTTCTTGCTGCACAGCGCGTGGCAATAGCAGGAAGTGAGATGATCGTTGACCATGCCGGTCGCCTGCATGAACGCATAGACAATGGTCGGGCCGACGAATTTGAAATTGCGCGCCTGCAATTCCTTGGAGATCTTGATCGACAGGGGCGTGGACGCCGGTACGCTCGCATGGGTCTTGAAGTTGTTGACGATCGGCTGGCCGTCGACGAAATCCCACAAGAATTTCGAGAAGCCCGGACCTTCCTCCATGATCTTCAGATAGCCCTTGGCTGACAGGATCGTGCCTTCGATCTTGGACCGGTTGCGCACGATGCCGGCATCGTTCATCAGCGCATGCACTTTCTTCTCGTTGTAGCGCACGATCTTTTCCGGCTGGAAATCGTCGAAGGCTTTGCGGAAATTGTCGCGCTTGCGCAGGATGGTGATCCACGACAATCCCGCCTGGAAACCGTCGAGGATCAGCTTTTCATACAGCGCCCGGTCGTCATAGTCCGGCACGCCCCATTCGGTGTCGTGATAGGCCATGTAGAAAGGGTCTTCGCCCGGCCACGGACAGCGCGTCTTGCCATCGGCATGTGTGATCGGCGCCTTGCTCATGCGGTTTTCTTGGTAGCGAAGGCGCGGACGGCTTCGGGATCGGCCAGGTGAATGGTGACATCGCCGGCCAGCAGGGCTGCGCCGGCATCGAGCGCATCGGTGGCGCGGTCCGTGCGGACCAGCGCGAGGCCGCTGTTGCCCGCCGACGAGCCCATGGTGCCGATCGGCTTGTCGGCGGCGCGGATCTCGGTGCCTGCGGCAGGCGCCATGGCATCGAGTGTCACCGTCACGATGCGGGTGCGCGCGGTGCCGCGATGCTGCATGCGCGACACCACCTCCTGACCGATGTAACAACCCTTGTCGAAATCCACGCCGGCGAGGCGGTCCATATTCGTCTCATGCGGAAAGGCATCGCCATAAGCGAAGTCGATGCCGCCGCGCGGCACGCCGCAGGCGATGCGATGCGCCTCATAGGCGGCTTCATCGACGAGGCCCGCGCCGAGCACGGTCGCGGTTTTCTCCGCGAGATCGGCCGGCACGAGGATGCGATAGCCGAGCGCCGCATTGCGAGGATCGGCAAAGGTGAGATCGGGCTTCATCGTCGGTTCGCCGTCCCACACCGCGAGTATGCCGAGCCCCTCCGACAGGTTCTCGACCGTCACCTTGGCGCGCAATTTGTAGAAACCCAGCTTGGTGGCGAGCGGCTGCGCCAGTTCACGCGGGCAGTCGATCAGGAGCCCGCCGCCATGGCCGGCAGTCGCTTCCGTGATGAGAAAATCGGCCACGATCTTGCCTTGCGGCGTCAGCAGCGCGCCGAACCGCGCGCTGCCCGGCGCGAGCTCGTCGATGTCCGAGGTGATGAGGTTGTTGAGAAAGCCGCGGGCATCGTCGCCGGCGATCTTCACCACACCCCGATCGGGGAGAAATGCTGCTTTCATCGGGAAAATCTCGAAAAGAACTCAGAATCGCGTCTGATGGATATCAACGCCAAAGTTAAGCCGCTAAGATGCCGGTAACAAGGCCCGCGCTATCAGCGCATGGCATCCACAGGCTGCAAGCGAGACCGATATGATCGAGACTTTCGACACGATTCTGAAGAACGGCATTGTCGTCAATCAGGATGGCGAGGGCGAGCGCGATATCGGTATCCGAGACGGCCGCATTGCAGCACTCGGTACTTTTGCGCCCGAGCAGGCCGCCAGGACGGTGGACTGCAAGGGCCTGCACATCCTGCCCGGCGTCATGGATACCCAGGTGCATTTTCGCGAGCCAGGGCTCGAGCACAAGGAAGACCTCGAAAGCGGCTCGCGCAGCGCCGTGATGGGCGGCGTCACCGCGGTGTTCGAAATGCCGAACACCAATCCGCTCACCATCGATGAAGCGACCTTCACCGACAAGGTGAAGCGCGGCCATCATCGCATGCATTGCGACTATGCGTTCTTCATCGGCGGCACCCGCGAGAATGTGCAGGACCTGCCGGAGCTGGAGCGCGCACCGGGCTGCGCCGGCGTCAAGGTATTCATCGGCTCCTCCACCGGCGCGCTGCTGGTGGAAGACGACGACAGCCTGCGCAAGATTTTCCAGGTCATCAAGCGCCGTGCGGCGTTCCATGCCGAAGACGAGTTCCGCCTCAACGACCGCAAGGGCCTGCGCATCGAGGGCGATGCCCGCTCGCATCCGGTGTGGCGCGACGAGGTGGCGGCGCTGATGGCGACACAGCGACTGGTCAATCTCGCCCGTGAGACCGGCAAGCGCATCCATGTGCTGCATATCTCGACCAAGGAAGAGATCGACTATCTCAGGGATCACAAGGATGTCGCCTCCTGCGAGGCGACGCCGCACCATCTCACCATGGCGGCGCCGGAATGCTACGAGCGTCTCGGCACGCTGGCGCAGATGAATCCGCCGGTGCGCGATGCAGAGCATCGTGCCGGCATCTGGAAGGGGATCGAGCAGGGCATCGTCGATGTGCTCGGCTCCGATCACGCGCCGCATACGCTGGAAGAAAAGCAGAAGGTCTATCCGGCTTCGCCATCGGGCATGACAGGTGTGCAGACGCTGGTGCCCTTGATGCTGGATCACGTCAATGCCGGCCGGCTGTCGCTGCAGCGTTTCGTCGATCTCACCAGCGCCGGCCCGGCACGCTTGTTCAACATGGCGATGAAGGGCCGCATCGCCGCCGGCTACGATGCGGACTTCACCGTCGTCGATCTCAAGCGCAGCGAGACCATCACCAACAAATGGGTGGCGTCGAAAGCGGGCTGGACGCCTTATGACGGCGTGACCGTGAGGGGCTGGCCGGTCGGCACTTTCGTGCGCGGCAAGCAGGTGATGTGGCAGGGCGAACTGGTGACACCGTCGCAGGGCGAGACGGTGAAGTTTCTGGAGACGTTGAAGCAGTAATTTTCCGTCATTGCGAGGAGCGCAGCGACGAAGCAATCCAGACATCGCGAGCGAAGACTGGATTGCTTCGCTTCGCTCGCAATGACGGCTGAAAGACTACTGCCTTGCCAGCGTCAGCGAGAACTCGCCATTACGCACACGCGTGGGAAGGCCCTCGACGAATTTCGCCACTGCATCCTCGCCATAGGTGCCGACCAGTTCCGCAAATGCGGCGAACAGGCTGGCCTGGGCGAGGCAGTCGCCGTCGACGCCGTCATGTCGCGCCTCGGCCCACGCCTCGTTGAGATAGCTGAGCGCCGCCTGCTTCTGCTCCTGATCCGGAAGCGGAGCACGGGTCGGGCGGTAGGACAGGGTTTCGCTCATGAAATTTCCAAACAATCTGCGGCAGGACGCCGGCGCGAATGCACGTCGGCGTGAAACTGATTCCCTTGGCTCGCCCACAGATTTACCACGCGCCGCGAGCGCCGCGAGGAACATCTTTAAGAAAGGTTAACGGCCGGGATTCACATTGTCGGACATTGCGTTAGCAACGGGAACCAGTGTGCTTCGGGAACCCGGCAACAAATTTATTCCACTGCTTTCGTCACGATTCGAATCTCGGATGTCAGCGTGCGATGCACCGGGCACTTGTCGGCGATCTCCATCAGCTTCGCGCGCTGCTCGGCATCGAGCTGGCCGGCAATGGAAATGTTGCGTTCGATCTGGTCGAGCATGCCGTCCTTCGTCTCGCACTCCTCGCAGTCCTTCGCGTAGATCTTCTTGTGGTTCAGCGTGACGCTGACGCGATCCATCGGCAGCGCCTTGCGATCGGCATACATCCGCATGGTCATCGCGGTGCAGGCGCCGAGCGCGCTGAGCAGGAGATCGTAGGGGCCGGGGCCGGTATCCTCGCCGCCAATCGACGCAGGCTCGTCGGCGATCAGACGGTGCGGACCAAGCACGATCTGTTGCTGGAATTTGCTGGCCCGCGTCTCGGTGACCACTACCTGACGCGGTTCGTCCGGAACAGCCTGGCCAGTGGTCTGCTCGACAGGCGCGAGATAGCGCGATGCCCAGGCCGCGATCACATCGGCTGCATAGGTCGCATCCGCCTTCTTCGTCAGCAGATGGTCCGCATGATCGAGCGACACGAAACTCTTCGGGTGTTTTGCCGCGATGAAGATCCGTGTGGCGTTGTCGATTCCCACGGTGTCATCGGTTGGCGCCTGCATCACCAGCAGCGCCTTGTGCAGTGTCGTGACCTTGGCCAGCAGATTGTGTTCGGCAACATCGTCGAGGAACGCGCGTTTGATGCGGAACGGGCGGCCGGCGAGATTGACCTCGACCTCGCCCTGTTTGCGGATGTCATGCAGCCGGTCGGCAAACAGATGCGTGACATGGGCGGGATCGGATGGCGCTGCGATGGTGACGACCGCTTTGGCTTCGGGAATCTCGCTCGCGGCCGCAAGGATCGCGGCGCCGCCGAGGCTGTGGCCGATCAGAATCGAAGGTGCCTTGCCCAGCGCCCGCAGGTGATTGGCGGCAAGAACGAGGTCTTCGACATTGGATGTGAAGGTGGTGTTGGCGAATTCACCGTCGCTGGAGCCGAGGCCGGTGAAGTCGAAACGCAGCACCGCGATGCCATGGGCGGTGAGCGCTTCGGCGATGCGCCGGGCAGCGAGCGTGTCCTTGCTGCAGGTGAAGCAATGCGCGAGCAATGCGGTCGCACGGATGTCGCCAGCCGGCTTGTCGAGCGCCGCCGCAAGCATGTGGCCGGATGAGCCTGCGAATTGAAATTTCTCGGTGAGCATTGGAGGCTCCCTTATGGAGTAACGAGGCTCGGATTTTCGTTCGTCATTGCGAGGTCAGGGAAAGCTTGCAGCTTTCCCCTCAGCGAAGCGACGAAGCAATCCAGAAGTCACAAGTGAAGACTGGATTGCTTCGTCGCAAGGGCTCCTCGCAATGACGGAAACTTTAATCGTCGGAATAGCGCTGTTCCAGCCACGGGTCGCCGCGATTGTGATAGCCGCGGACTTCCCAGTAACCGGGCTTGTCGTCGCTGCGGAATTCGATGCGCTGCAGCCATTTCGCGCTCTTCCAGAAATACAGATGCGGCACGATTACGCGTACCGGCCCGCCATGGTCGCGTTCGATCGGCGCGCCCTGCCATGAATGTGCCAGTAGCGCATCGTCCGAGGCAAAATCCTCTAGCGACAGGTTGGTGGTGTAGCCGTCATGGGACTCGAGCGACACGAAGCGCGCATCGGGCTTCGGCTGGCAAGCATCGAGCAAAGCGCGGGTTGAAACACCCTCCCACCGGTTGTCGTAGCGCGACCAGGTGGTGACGCAATGAATGTCGGAGATGAAGCTGGACTGCGGTTGCGCGGAGAACTGCGCGAAGTCCCAGAACAACGGCGTCTCGACGGCGCCATAGACATCGAGGCGCCAGCGCTCGCGGGAAATATTGGGGGTGAAGCCCAGATCCAGCACCGGCCAGTCCTGCGTCAGGTGCTGGCCGGGTGGAAGTCGTTCGGTCTCCGGGCGCGCATGCCGGCCGGTGAGAAACCGGCCCTCGCGCGCCCAGCGTTGTTTGGTCTGCGTCAGCTTGGATTCCGAAGATGTTCTATCCTCATCCATGGCTGACGCTCCCTGGCCAGGCGCTGATCGTCACTCGTGACGGTGCATCGCCGAATTGTGCTTCGTGTCGCGCATCGTGGCGTAGATGAGGAGCGACAGGAAAATCATGCCGGACAGATAATAGTAGAAATAGTGCTCGTGGCCACTCTGCTTGAAGTACAGGGCGACTGCGGGCGCGGTGCCGCCGAAGATCGAGACGGTCAGCGCATAGGGCACGCCTACGCCCATGGCGCGGATATTGGTCGGGAACAGTTCCGCCTTCACCACCGCGTTGATCGAGGTATAGCCGGCCACGAATATCCAGGCGCCGCAGATCAGCAGGAAAGCGACGAAGGGCGACTTGGTGGTCTGCAGCGTGGTCAGGATCGGCACCGTGCAGAGCGTGCCGGCAACGCCGAAGAAGATCAGCAGCGGCTTGCGGCCGAAGCGATCCGAGAGTGCGCCATAGATCGGTTGCAGGATGCAGGCGAATACCAGCGAGCCGAAGATCACCGTGGTGGTCTGGTCGGCGGTGAGGCCAACCGAGAGCTTCACGAAGGTCTGCATATAGGTGGTGAAGGTGTAGAACGCGGCGGTGCCGCCGGCGGTGAGGCCGACCACCAGCAGTAGTTCGCGCGGATAGGCGAACAGCGTGCGCAGCGAGCCGCGCGGCTTGGCGCTCTTCTTGGCCGCTTCGAACTGCTCGGTCTCGTGCATGTCGCGGCGCATCACCGCGGTGAAGACGGCAAGGCCGGCACCGATGAAGAACGGAATGCGCCAGCCCCAGTCCTTCAGCTCCTGCTCGGTGAGGAACACCTTTTGGAGCAGCATCAGCACGATAATTGCGGTGAGCTGACCACCGATCAGGGTGACGTATTGGAAGCTCGAATAGAAGCCGCGATGGTTCGGATCAGCGACCTCGGAGAGGTAGGTAGCGCTGGCGCCATATTCACCGCCGAGGCTGAGGCCCTCGATGATGCGTGCGAAAGCGAGGATGACGGGCGCTGCGAAACCGATGGTCGCATAGGTCGGGCAGACCGCGATGATCAGCGAGCCGAAGCACATGCACAGCACGGAGACGGTGAGCGACAGGCGCCGGCCATATTTGTCGGCGAGATAGCCGAACAGCCAGCCGCCGAGCGGGCGCATCAGGAAGGTGGCGGCGAACAGCACGGCCGCATTGAGCTGCTGCACGACGGGATCGCTGTGCGGAAAGAAGGCCGGTGCGAAATACAGCGCGAAAGCGGTGTAGGCGTAGAAGTCGTACCATTCGACGAGATTGCCCATCGAGCCGATGAAGATCGCCTTGATGCGTTTCCTGGCGTCGTCGAAATGGAGTTTGCCGTCCGCCGGCGGTGCGAATGAATCAGCCACGTAGAGCCCTCGTATTCCGTGAAATGAAATGTCCCGTTGCCACGGGAGGCCGCAAAAGCCAATGCCGGGAAATGCATTGCTGCTGGCATGGGCGTTTCGTCCGGCAGCGGGCACATTCCGGCTGCCGCCATGCATGCTTAGCCGCTGACTGCGACAATGTGGCTTAGACGAAAGTATGGGGTGGCGGCGGTAGTATCTGCGGCTGTAGGGCGGATGAGCGAAGCGTCATTCGCCGGCCGAGGTCATTGTTGAAACTCCGCGGCGGATGACGGCTGCGCCTCATCCGCCCTACGCTTCTCGGTCATGCCGTTGAGAAATTCTAAGTCTCCACCAGTCCCGTCGTCGATCCACTCGCCGTGGAATCGCTGCGGCCGTGAGGCAGCGCGAGATAGCTCTCCGACCCCATCTCGAACAGGCGCGACGCCGTGCGTACGAACTCGAATTTCTCGACACCCTGATCCGCCGAATAGAGATCCGGCGGCTCGGCGGCAGCCGTGGCCATCAGTTTCACTGCATTGTCATACAGCGTATCGATCAGCGAGATGAAGCGCTTGGCCGCGTTGCGGTTGGCGTAATCCATCAGCGGCACATGTTCGATGAACAGTGTGTGATACTCATGCGCGAGCTTGAGATAGTCGGAGGCGCCGAGCGGCTTTTCGCAGAGATCGTGGAAGGTGAAGCGGGCGACGCCCTGTGCTTCCATCGGCACCTGGAGCTTGCGACCCTTAACGTTGAGTTCGCGCGATTTGCCCGCCGCGCCACCCGTGAGCTTCGCCCAGGCCGCATCAAGCTGCGCCTTGGCGGCATCGTCATCGGGCACCAGCCAGCTCTTCACGCCGACCAGCTTCTCCATGCGGAAGTCGGTGCGCGAGTCGAGCTTGCGCACCTCCATGTGGTCTTCGATCTGCTTGATGAAAGGCAGGAACAGTGCGCGGTTGAGGCCGCCTTTGTAGAGATTCACCGGCTCGACATTCGAGGTCGCGAACACGACCGTGCCGAGCTCGAACAGGCGTGCGAACAGGCGCCCGAGGATCATCGCATCGGCGATGTCGGTGACGTGAAACTCATCGAAGCACAGCAGCCAAGCCTCCTCGAAGATCGAGTTGGCAGTGAGCGCGATGACGTCGCCGTCCGGAATGGCGCCGCTCGCGATCTTCTGGCGGAAATCGTAGATGCGCTCATGGGTGTCGGCCATGAATTCATGGAAATGCGCGCGCCGCTTGTGTTCGACGGAACTGGTCTCGAAGAACAGGTCCATCAGCATGGTCTTGCCGCGACCGACCTCGCCATGGACATAAAGTCCCTTCGGCGGCTGCACATCCTTGTCGCCGCCGAACAGGCGGCCGAAGAACCCCTTTTTGCGTGGCGGCTCATAGGTTGTGAGCTTGGCGTCGAGTGTGGCGATGGCCTCGACGGCCTGAGCCTGCGCGGGATCGGCCTCGATGGTACCGGCGGCGACGAGAGCTCTGTACTGTTCGCGGAAGGATGTGTGCGGGGCGGGCATGGGCGCCTAACGGCCCCATGCGAGGGGAAAATGCAAGATGGCATTTGGAGGAGGCTGCGATGCAGCCTACCGCGACGCGCCGCTTCTCCCTCCCCGTTGTGCGGCTTCGCCGCTTGGGGGAGGGATATCAGAGCGTCGCTGCTAGCTACGCCGCACGCACCCTCTCACTCAGCTCGTACGAATTCTCCACCAGATATGGCCCCCCACCGGTGGACGCCCGCGAGGAGAACAGCACGAACTGCTCCGCAGTAAATGTTTGCGTCGGAAAATACCCGCGCACCGAGAGATAATCTGCCACGTCCCAGTTCGACACATCGCGCAACCGGGCGAGCGTCACATGCGGTGTGAATTTGCGCGGATCTGGTCCAAAGCCGCAACGGCGTACCAGCCGCTCCAGCTCGGCCTGCAATTCCATCAGGGGCTTGCTCGGCTCAACATGCGCGACGATGGCCCGAGGCTTGTTGCCGCCGAAACTCGCCAGTCCGCGGATCTCGACCTTGAAGGGCTTCCGTTCGACGCGCGACATCAGATACGCGATCTCGTTCGCCGAGATGCCGTCGATGTCGCCGATGAAGCGGAGGGTGACGTGATAATTTTCGGGGTCGATCCAGCGCGCGCCGGGGAGGCCACCACGTAAGTTGGCCAATCGCTGGCCGATCTCGGCTGGGATTTCCAGTCCGGCGAATAGACGCGGCATAGTCAGCTCCTTTTTGTCGGGGCGCGATTTTCGCCGAAAGGTGCGGGTGCATTCAGCGACACACCGCTCGGCGAAAATCATGCCCGAACAAACGAGCCGGTGAATCGCAGAGAGCAACGAATCACCGATGTCTATTTTGTACCCGAGTTATGTGACTCTGCGAAGCGAAGCGTGTCATCGCAGTGTCAAGTTCCGAATAACTTTCTGGTGTCTCCCGAGGTGTGATTGCGCGCGCGGCAATTGCTCAGTTCTTCGGCGCGATCCCTGCCACGAAGGCTTCCACTGTTGGTAAGATCTTGTTCACCACGACATCGACGCCTTCCGCAGTGGGGTGCATGCCGTCCGCCTGGTTCAACTTGTTGCCCTCACCGGCGACGCCGTCGAGGAAGAATGGATACAGGGGAATGTCGAACTGCTTGGCGAGATCCGGATAGATCGCGTTGAATTTATCCGCATAGTCCTTGCCGTAATTCGGCGGCGCCAGCATGCCGCAGAGCAGGACTTTGATGCCGCGCGCCTGCAGCCGCTTGATGATCTCGGCGAGGGCCTCGCGCGGTATTTTCGGATCGACGCCGCGGAGTGCGTCATTGGCGCCAAGTTCCAGGATCACGCCTTGTGTGCCGTCCGGCACCGACCAGTCGAGCCGGCCGAGGCCGCCCGAAGTGGTATCGCCGGATACGCCGGCATTGGCGATCTCGACCGCGATGCCCTTGTCCGTGAGCGCCTTCTGCAGCCGGACCGGAAAGGCTGCCGCTGCCGGCAGGTTATAGCCGGCGCTGAGCGAATCCCCGAGTGCCACCAGCTTCACGGGCTTGGCCGAACTTTGCGCCGAGACCGGTGCCAGCGACAACATGACCACGAATCCAGCAAACAACAGGCACACAAACCTGCGAAGCGACCCCTCGACCGCCGCAAATGAAGTGCCATATGACACCGGCATGGACACACGCATCGACACCCCATCTTTGGCCGGCCTTGCGCCGGATACCATTTGCATCTCGAACCTCAACCTGTCGCTCGGCACGGGCGCCGCGCGCGTGCATATCCTCAAGGATATCAGCTTGCGCGTCGGCTCGGGCGAGGCGATCGGGCTGATCGGCCCGTCGGGCTCCGGAAAATCCACGCTGTTGATGGTGATGGCGGGGCTGGAGCGGCCTGACTCCGGTCAGGTGGTGGTCAATGGCACCGCTTTCAATGATCTCGACGAGGACGGATTGGCGCGCTTTCGCGGCCGCCATGTCGGTATCGTTTTCCAGTCCTTCCATCTGATCCCGACCATGACGGCATTGGAAAATGTCGCCGTGCCTTTGGAGCTTGCTGGACATCCCGATCCGAATGGACGCGCGGCCATGGAGCTGGAGGCGGTGGGCCTCGGTGCCCGCCTGCATCACTATCCGCGCCAGCTCTCCGGCGGCGAGCAGCAGCGCGTCGCACTGGCGCGCGCGCTCGCGCCCGATCCGGCGATCCTCGTCGCGGATGAGCCGACCGGCAATCTCGACGAGAACACCGGCAGCCAGATCGTCGACCTCTTGTTCGCGCAACATGCCGAACGCGGCATGACTCTGGTGCTGGTTACCCATGACCACGCGCTCGCCGAACGCTGCGACCGCGTGGTGCGCCTGCGCTCCGGCCATATCGAGACGGCCTGATGGCTGTCGTGACCGACAATGCCGCCCCGACACGCGGCCCGTCGCTGGCCCTGCGCTACGCGCTCCGTGAGCTGCGCGGTGCTCTCAGCGGCTTCTATGTTTTCATCGCTTGTATCGCGCTCGGCGTGCTGGCCATTGCCGGCGTCGGTTCGGTTGCGGCGAGTTTGAATGACGGCCTTGCCCGGGAAGGGCGCGCATTGCTCGGCGGCGATGTCGCTTTCTCCCTGATGCAGCGCGAGGCGAAGCCGGAGGAGATCGCCTTCCTGCACCAGCGTGGCGCCGTCTCGGTGGCGGCCACCTTGCGTGCGATGGTGCGTGCCGGCGACGGCAATCTGGCGCTGGTCGAGATGAAGGCGGTGGATGCCGCCTATCCGTTGCTCGGCAAGTTGAAGATCGCGCCGGAGATGCCGGTTGCCGATCTGCTGGCCGAACGCGACGGTGCCTATGGCGCGGCAACCGATACGACGCTGCTGGCGCGCCTCGGTCTCAAGCTCGGCGATCGCGTCAGTGTCGGCAGCGCCACCTTTGAGATCCGCAGCGTTGTCGAGTCGGAGCCTGACAAGCTCGCAGGCGGTGTCGGCTTTGCGCCGCGTTTCCTCGTCAGTGAGGAGGCGCTGCGTGCCACCGCGCTGCTGCAGCCAGGCAGTCTCGTGCGATGGATCTATCGTGTTCGCCTGCCGGACAGCGGCGACCGCGCCGCCAAGACCTTCACCGATGACGCCCGCAGCCAGTTGCCGCAAGCGGGCTGGGAAATCCGCTCGCGCGACAATGCGTCGCCGCAGCTCGAGCGCAGCATTTCGCGGTTCACTCAATTCCTTTCTCTGGTCGGGCTGGCCTCGCTTCTTGTCGGCGGTGTCGGTGTCGCCAATGCGGTCAAGAGCCATATCGACCGACGCCGTGAGGTGATCGCCGCGCTGAAGGCGCTTGGCGCCACCGGACGCGACGTGTTCGCGATTTATCTGACGCAGGTGATGGTGCTCGCGGTGATCGGTTCGCTGATCGGACTTGTGCTCGGCGCTGCGCTGCCCTTTGCCATCGTGGGTCTGCTCGGCAATCTGCTGCCGCTGCCGGTGGTGCCGGCGCTGCACCCCGGCGCACTTGCGCTGTCGCTGCTTTATGGCTTGCTGACAGCGCTCGCTTTCGGCCTGTGGCCGCTGGCGCGGGTGCATGATGTACCTGTCGCAGCGCTGTTCCGCGACGCCGCGCATACTGAAACGAAGCGGCCACAGGCGCGCTACATTGCCTGGATGGCATTGGTCGTCTCCGTGCTGATCACGATCGTGATCGGCCTCGCCTATGACAAGCGCGTTGCCGCCATCTTTGTGGTGTCGTCGATCCTGGTCTTTGTTCTGCTGCGTGGAATCGCCGCCGTTCTGATGGCCATTGCGCGAAAACTGCCGCGTCCACGGATGACCATGCTGCGGCTGGCTATCGCCAATATCCATCGGCCGGGCGCGCTGACGCCGTCCGTGGTGTTGTCGCTCGGCCTTGGCCTCACGGTACTGGTGACCATCACCCAGATCGACGGCAATCTGCGCCGTCAGTTCATGGCTTCGTTGCCGGAAAAGGCGCCGTCGTTCTATTTCATCGACATCCCCTCGACCGAGGCTGATCGTTTCGCGACGTTTCTGAAGGAAAAGCAGCCGCAATCGACGGTAGAGGAAGTGCCGATGCTGCGCGGCCGGATCGTGGCTGCGCGCGGCGTCAAGGCGGAGGATCTCAAGCCCTCGACCGATGCCGAATGGGTGCTGCAGAGCGACCGTGGCATCAGCTACACCGATGAGGTCCCACGTGGGTCCAAGGTGGTCGAAGGCGAGTGGTGGCCGAAGAATTACAGTGGCCCACCGCTGGTGTCGTTCGAGAAGAAGCTCGCCGACGGGCTCGGTCTCAAACTCGGCGACGACGTCGTGGTCAATGTTCTCGGCCGTGACGTTTCCGCCAGGATCGGCAGCCTGCGCAGCGTCGACTGGCAGAGCCTCGGGATCAACTTCATCCTGGTGTTTTCGCCCAACACGTTCCGTGGTGCGCCGCATACGCATATCGCGACCCTGACCGAGCCGCAGGTCGCTCCCGCGCAGGATGCCGCGTTGGTCAAGGCGGTGGCCGACGCCTTTCCGATGGTGACCACGGTGCGTGTGCGCGAAGCGCTCGATACGGTCGGGACGGTGGTGACCAATCTGACGCTGGCTATCCGCGGCGCCAGCGCGGTGACGCTGCTGTCGGCCGTTCTCGTGCTGGGCGGCGCGCTGGCGGCCGGTCATCGCCACAGGGTTTATGATGCGGTCATATTGAAGACCCTCGGCGCCACCCGCGCACGGCTGCTTGGCGCCTATGCGCTCGAATATCTGATGATCGGCCTCGCCACGGCGGTGTTCGGCGTCATCGCTGGTTCGGTGGCGGCGTGGCTGATCGTCACGCGGTTGATGAATCTGGGCTTCGTCTGGCAGGTCGGCAGCGCGGCCGGTGTGGTGCTGGCGGCGCTTATTGTCACAGTCGGTCTTTGCTTGCTGGGTACACTGGTAGCCCTGTCTCAGAAGCCGGCCTCCGTGCTACGGAATTTGTGACCGATTTCGGTGTGATGCGGTTGCCGCATCGGTCGATTCGGACAAAAAGGCGTGGAATCGGCAAGCGCTCGCTGGCAGGACCGTTTACCAGTTTCATGCGCGCGTGCTGCGGAGCGACATTCCGCCACGCGTGGAAGCTTGCAGCGAATGTGTTAGTTTACCACATACCCTTTGGGTCAGGCCTTCAGCGTTTGTGTCGAGATTTTCATCCCGAACGGTGCTGAATCTGGGATACAATCGGGCCAGCGACGCACACCCTTTGCGGGCGCCTGGACAACTTATCGAGGTTTCGACCATGTCGGATCTAGACCGTAACTACGCCTCTCCCTTCGGCCGTGCCGCCACGCGTGACACCGCTGCGGTGGATGCAGGCCTGCGCTCCTACATGCTGCGCATCTACAACTACATGACCATCGGTCTGGCCATCACCGGCTTCGCCGCTCTGGGCGTGTATATGGGCGCCGTCACCGACGCCTCCAACGCTGTCGCCCGGGTCGGTTCGACCCACCTGTCGGCGTTCGGCTATTACATGTTCGCCAGTCCGCTGAAGTGGGTGTTCATTGCCGCCCCGCTGGTGATGGTGTTTGCCATTTCGTTCGGCATCAACCGCCTCAAGCCGGCCACCGCGCAGCTCCTGTTCTGGGTGTTCGCGGCGCTGATGGGCGTGTCGCTGTCGTCGATCTTCCTGGTGTATACGCACACCTCGATCGTTCGCGTGTTCTTCATCACCGCGGCCTCGTTCGGTGCGCTGAGCCTTTACGGCTACACCACCAAGCGTGACATGACGGGCATGGGTTCGTTCCTGCTGATGGGCCTGTTCGGCATCATCATCGCGAGCGTCGTGAACATCTTCGTGGCGTCGTCGATGCTGCAGTTCATCGTCTCGGTGGTCGGCGTGCTGATCTTCGCGGGCCTCACCGCCTACGACACCCAGCGCCTGAAGAACGACTACATCTACGGTTATGCCTCGCAGGGCGGCGATATTGCCGAGCGCGCGGCCATCACCGGAGCGCTGTCGCTCTACCTGAACTTCATCAACCTGTTCACGCTGCTGCTGCAGCTGCTCGGACAGAAAGAGTAAGTCGGGCGCATAGCCAGAGAGATCGAAGCCCCGGCCAAAAGCCGGGGCTTTTCTTTTGTCCGGGGCACACCTACGATTCCCCCATGCCCGAGATCGATATCCGCGCGGCCACGGCCGCGGACCTTCCCGCTATCACCGCCATCTATGAAGAAGCGGTCCTGCACGGCACCGCGACATTCGAAATCGAGCCGCCGGACCTGGCCGAGATGACGCGGCGTTTCGAGGGGCTGGCGAATGGCGGCTTTCCCTATTTTGTGGCGACCGATGGCGACGAGGTGCTGGGTTATGCCTATGCCGGCCCCCATCGACCGCGTGTGGCCTACCGTTTCACCGTCGAGAATTCGATCTATCTCGCACCCGCCGCACAGCGCCGCGGTATCGGTGGCAAGCTGCTTGCCGCCCTGATCGTGGCCTGCGAAGCCAGAGGCTTCCGTCAGATGGTTGCGGTCATCGGCGACAGCGCCAATGCCGGCTCCCTCGCCGTCCACCGCAATGCCGGTTTCGACATGGTCGGCACCCATCCGAATGTCGGCTTCAAATTCGGTCGCTGGCTCGACACCGTGTCGATGCAACGCGCGCTGGGCGAGGGCAGTGAGACGTTGCCTTAAGGCCGGAACGTCACACCACCGCCAGCTTGCGATCGATCACCAGAAGCACGCGGTCAAGCTCGTGCCCGCGGCGCAGAATCATGCCGGTGGCGGAGATCACGCTGTACATGCCCTGTTTGCGGGTCAGTTTCGGATCCTTCTCGATCCGGTAGATCGGCATTTCCGACGAGCGCCGGAATACCGAAAACACGGCGCGGTCGCGCAGAAAATCGATGGCGTAGTCGCGCCATTCGCCCTCGGCGACCATTCGTCCGTACAGATTGAGGATGCGGCTGAGCTCGATGCGGTTGAAGCTGACGACAGGTGCCGGCACCGGGCCTGTCGTCCCGCGATTCGAGCTGGGGTCATTGTCTCCCGGAATCAAATGCATCGGCGCGCCTCCTGTCACATCATTTACATGATTGCGCCGTCTGCCATTCGCTGCAAGGGCCGTGAAGCCGGCGGTAGAAATGAGCCGTCACGGGAACGTTAGGCCAATCTTATTGCCGCCCAATTTTGGCCCATCGGACGCCCTTGTGGGTTTCTACAAGGAGACACTGCGTCGGGTCCGGTTCTTCCGGTCTCGGATTCCTCAGCCCCCAGCCCCCCGTGGTCGTTGGGATCGGACCCTGCGCAGAGATTAGATTAATCCCCACTGGGCCAACGTGAGTTGGTCCTTTTCTTTTTGTGGGGCACGCGCCGTCATTCCGGAGCGATCGCGTCAGGGCGCGAACCCGGAAGCCCGACGTGAGGCGCTCCTTGGTACTTTGCACCAGTCAAATGCCAAGATTCGGGGGTGGCACCCAGCTTCCGCCGCGCACGCTCCGGGAATGACTGCGTGGGGTTGCTACTGCAGCGAGGTAAAGGCTGCGCCGCGCATGGGGCCCGGCTTGTCGCGCGAGCCGTCCTGCACATAGACGACGGCCGCATCGACGCCATCGCGCGTGACATTCTCCAGCGGCAAGGTCCAGCTGGCGGCGTTGCCGTTCCAGTCACCGACTTTCAGCCAGTTGCGAACCACATTGTAGTAAGTGAGTTCGCGTCCGCGATTCTCGCCGCGACCGACCGTGATCGGTACCGACTTCGACACCGAGCAGATCCAGACTTCGCCGTGATTGTGGCTCGACGCTTCGGCAGAGGCGGCGACGGTGACGTTCACATGCTTGCCGGACACGGAGACCGACACCGGCACTGTCATCACTGAAGTACGCTGATTGGTGGCGCCGATCGCGTCCTTGATTTTCGTCACGTCGCTGCCGATGACCTGCGTCGCGCCGTTGACGACGGCCTGCGGTGTATAGATGTCGCGATCGCCGCGCATCTGCGAATAGGCCTTCTGGCGCGCGCTGAAGCGCGAATCGGCCAGCGTGTCCTTCCAGCCAAGATAGTCCCAGTAATCGACCGGCATGCTGAGCGGGATCACCGAAGGATCCTTGGCCAGGTCGCCGATGATCTTGTCGGCCGGCGGACACGACGAACAGCCCTGCGACGTGAACAGTTCGACCACGGCTCGCGGCTGTGCCTGCGCGCCTTGACCGAAAGCCATGTGACTGAAAGCGGCAATGACGCCGGCGCCGAGAGCGCCAGTCCATCGCGATGTGTCACGGAGAGATTTCATCAAGACGTGCCGCGCTCGGAGTTGGGCAACCAGACTGGTACCGCTCGATGGGGTCATCAAAGGCGTTTTTTGTGCCTCCTGATGCAGAAGGCGGCCTTTCATAGGCCGCCTTCCAATCACTGGCCACTCACTTCGAGGTGAGGCACGACGTCACAGCAGCTGTGGGTTATGCAGCGAGCTGGCGCAGCACGTAATGCAGGATACCGCCGTTACGATAGTATTCCAGCTCATCCAGCGTATCGATGCGGCAGAGCAGCGGCTCCTTGTGCACCGAACCATCGGGCGAGGTGATTTCGGCGATCAGTTGCTGACGCGGCTTCAGGTCGCCGACAAGGCCCTGGATGGTGACCTTCTCGTCGCCCTTGAGGCCGAGTTTCTTCCACGAAGAGCCGTTTTCGAAGGTCAGCGGCAGCACGCCCATGCCGACGAGATTCGAGCGATGAATACGCTCGAAGCTCTCGGTGATCACGGCGCGGACGCCGAGCAGACGCGTACCCTTGGCCGCCCAGTCGCGCGACGAGCCGTTGCCGTATTCGGCGCCGCCGAAGATCACCAGCGGCACCTGTTCGGCCTGATACTTCATCGCGGCATCGTAGATCGACATCGCTTCGCCGTCCGGCCAGTGCTTGGTCATACCGCCTTCCGGCACATTGCCGTCGGCGCCCTGCATCATGAAGTTCTTGATGCGGATATTGGCGAAGGTGCCGCGCATCATCACCTCGTGGTTGCCGCGGCGCGTGCCGTACTGGTTGAAGTCGGCCGGACGCACCTGATGCTCCGACAGATACTTGCCGGCAGGCGAGGTGAGCTTGATCGAACCGGCCGGCGAGATGTGGTCGGTGGTGATCTTGTCGCCGAACAGAGCCAGGATGCGCGCACCCAAGATGTCGGTGGTCGGCTCCGGCTCCTTCTTCATGCCTTCGAAATAGGGCGGGTTCTGAACATAGGTCGAGCCCATGTTCCACTTGTAGGTCTCGCTTTCCGTGGTCTTGATCTTCTTCCAGTTGGCGTCGCCTTCGAAGACATTGGCGTATTTCTTCTTGAAGATCGTCGAGGTGACGTACTTCTTGATGATCGCGTTGATCTCGGTCGTGGTCGGCCAGATGTCCTTGAGATAGACCGGCTTGCCGTCCTTGCCTTCGCCGATCGGCTCGACCGCGAGATTCTTCGTTACGGTGCCGGCGAGAGCATGGGCGACGACCAGCGGCGGCGAGGCGAGATAGTTCGCCTGCACGTCCGGCGAGACGCGGCCTTCGAAGTTGCGGTTGCCCGAAAGCACGGCGGCGGCAACGATGCCGTTCTCGTTGATCGACTTCGATATCTCTTCGGGCAGCGGGCCGGAATTGCCGATACAGGTGGTGCAGCCGAAGCCGACCAGATTGAAGCCGACCTTGTCGAGATCGAGCTGCAGGCCGGAATCGGCGAGATATCCGGCGACGACCTGAGAGCCCGGAGCCAGCGAGGTCTTCACCCACGGCTTGGCCTTGAGACCCTTGGCGACCGCGTTGCGGGCGAGCAGGCCGGCAGCCACCAGCACGCTCGGATTCGAGGTGTTGGTGCAGGAGGTGATGGCAGCGATGACGACGTCGCCATGGCCAAGATCGAAGTTCTTGCCCTCGACCTTGAAGCGCTCGGTAGCGTTCGGCTTCTTGTATTCATTGGCGAGCGCGTTGGAGAACCCTTCTGCAATCGCCGGCAGCGCCACGCGACCTTCCGGGCGCTTGGGACCGGCCATCGACGGCACGACATCGCCGAGATCGAGCTTCAATGTTTCAGTGAACACCGGATCCGGCGATTTGGCGGTGCGATACAGGCCCTGCGCCTTGGAATAGGCTTCCACCAGCGCGACGCGCGCAGGCTTGCGGCCCGATGTCTTCAGATAGTCGAGTGTGGCGGCATCGACCGGGAAGAAGCCGCAGGTCGCGCCATATTCCGGCGCCATATTGCCGATCGTGGCCTTGTCGGCGACCGACATGGCATCGAGGCCGGGGCCGTAGAATTCCACAAACTTGCCGACCACGCCCTGCTTGCGCAGCATCTGGGTCACGGTGAGCACGAGGTCGGTGGCGGTGACGCCTTCCTTCAGCGCGCCCGACAGCTTGAAGCCGACTACGTCGGGCAGCAGCATCGACTGCGGCTGGCCGAGCATCGCGGCTTCCGCCGCGTTGCCGCCGACGCCCCAGCCGAGCACGGCGAGACCATTGACCATGGTGGTGTGGGAGTCGGTACCGACCAATGTGTCGGGATAGGCCACCTCGAAGGTGCCCGTCTTGCGACCGACCTTCATCTTCTGCTTCTTGGTCCAGACGGTCTGGGCGAGATATTCGAGATTGACCTGGTGGCAGATGCCGGTGCCAGGCGGTACGACGGAGAAGTTCGAGAAGGCGCTCTGACCCCATTTCAGGAACTCGTAGCGTTCCTTGTTCTGCTTGTACTCTTCAGCGACGTTCTTGCCGAAGGCCTTGTTGTCACCGAAGAAGTTGACGATCACCGAGTGGTCGATGACCAGATCGACCGGGACCAGCGGGTTGATCTTCTTCGGGTCACCCTTCAGCGCCTGCATCGCGTTGCGCATCGCAGCGAGATCGACCACGGCCGGAACGCCGGTGAAGTCCTGCATCAGCACGCGGGCCGGGCGGAACGAGATTTCATGCTCAAGCTTGCGCTTCCTGGCCCACTTGGAGAAGGCGACGATGTCAGCTTTCTTGACGGTGCGGTCGTCTTCGTTGCGCAGCAGGTTCTCGAGCAGGACCTTCATCGAATAAGGGAGTTTGGAGATGCCGGTCAGGCCATTCTTCTCGGCCAGCGGCAGGCTGTAATAGACATAGGTCTTGGCGCCGACCTTGAGGGTCTTGCGGCACTTGAAACTGTCGAGCGAGGTCATGCGAAGGGTCCCACTTCAGTTGAGCGGCACCCCGGGCGGGGCGCCGAGGCACGCTCGGCGGGGCATGGCCAGTTCGCTTGCGGGCGCCGATTGTGTGCTGCATCAATGGTCGCTTTATAGAATCTTTCTAGAACGGCTGCCACAGCGACAATCGTTTGCAGCCTTGCGAAATGATGCAACAACGCCGCGGGATGTCTTGATCAAATCTGCAGGTACGGAAAAGTGATGATGCGGCTGGCGGGCCAGAATCTGCGATGCGTGCGCGCAGGCCGCGAGGTGTTTGCGGGACTCGATTTCGAGGTGAAGGCGGGGGAGGCGGTTGCGATAGTCGGCCCCAACGGCGCCGGCAAGACCTCGCTGCTCCGCCTGATCGCCGGACTAATCATGCCGGCCGATGGAACGATCGCGCTGGACGGGGGCGATGCCGAGCTGAGCGTAGCTGAACAGGCGCATTATCTCGGTCATCGCGATGCGATGAAGCCGGCTTTGACGGTGACGGAAAATCTCGGATTCTGGGCGGAATTTCTTGGCGGCGTGGCCTCCGAGCCGGTTGCCGCGCTGGAGGCCGTGGGGCTCGGCCATGCCGCGCAGCTTCCGGCCGGTTTCCTCTCTGCCGGCCAGCGCCGGCGGCTGTCGATCGCCCGGCTTTTGACGATCAAGCGCCCGATCTGGCTGCTGGACGAGCCGACCTCGGCGCTCGACGCCGGCAGCCAGAAGGTGTTTGCGGGGTTGATGACCGCGCATCTCGCCGGCGGCGGCCTGATCATCGCGGCAACGCATACGCCGCTGGGGATCGCGGCGCGGGAATTGCGAATCGGGGGTGAGGCGTGATGCGCGTAGCTGTCGTTATGTCACGAGGCTCCGACGGTCATGCTCCCTCCCCCCTTGTGGGGGAGGGCCGGGGTGGGGGGAGGCCGCGGGCGACAGCACTTCGGCGATCATCCAACCAGGCAGCGATCCCCAGCTATCATCAAGCGCGGTGCGTGGGGCTACCCTCCACCCTAACCCTCCCCTACAAGGGGGGGGAGAATCGACAGTGTTTGTGGTTGTGGGAGCGCCTCCTATGACCGCGCTCCTCGCTCTCATCCGCCGTGACATCCGCATTGCGCTCCGCGTCGGCGGCGGCGCCCTGATCGGGGTGCTGTTTTTCCTCACGGTCGTCGTGCTGATGCCTTTCGCGATCGGTCCCGATCTCAATCTCCTGATGCGGCTCGGACCGGCCATCCTCTGGCTCGGCGCGCTGCTGGCGAGCCTCCTCACCCTTGACCGCCTGTTCATGGCCGATGCCGATGACGGCTCGCTCGATCTCATCCTGATGAGCCGGACGCCGCTGGAATTCACCTGCGCCGCCAAGGCGCTCGCGCATTGGCTGGCCGCCGGTGTGCCGCTCATCGCGGTGACGCCGGTGCTCGGGCTTCTGCTCAATCTCGATGTCTCCGCCACCACGGCCGTAGCCTTGACGCTCCTGGTCGGCACGCCCGCGCTCACCTTCACCGGCATGATCGGCGCCGCTCTGGCGGTGACGTTGCAGCGCGGCGGACTGCTGCTTGCCGTGCTGGTGTTGCCGCTGTCGATCCCGGTGCTGATCTTCGGTGTCGCTGCCTCGAACGCGGCCATTGTGGAGCAGGGGACCATGGCGTTCGGGACGCCGTTCTCGATCCTCTGCGCGATCTCGCTGGCGAGCCTGGTGATCGGACCATTTGCCGCAGCGGCGAGCTTGCGTCATGGCATGGATTGACATGGAACGACGCCGGGGATTGACCGAGGTCAATCCATGGCAACCCAAAATGAATGAGAATAAGTTGCATTGATCGCGGGCACCGCCGCGACTAGTGGAAATGCCATGACGCTGACCGAACTCGCCAATCCGACCCGGTTCCTGTCGCTCGCCACGCGCGTTCTGCCGTGGCTGGCGATGCTCACCGGCGTGCTGCTCGTTTTTGGCCTGTATCAGGCCGCGCTGGCTCCGGACGACTATCAGCAGGGTGCCACCGTCAAGATCATGTTCATCCATGTGCCGAATGCCTGGCTCTCGATGTTCGTCTGGGGCGTGATGACCGTGGCGTCTTTGGGCACGCTGGTGTGGCGCCACCCGCTCGCCGATGTCGCGGCCAAGGCGGCCGCGCCGATCGGGGCCGCCTTTACCTTTCTCGCCCTCGTTACGGGCTCGCTCTGGGGCCGGCCGATGTGGGGCACCTATTGGGAATGGGATGCGCGGCTCACGTCGGTGCTGATCCTGTTTCTGATGTATCTCGGCCTGATCGCGCTCTGGCGCGCCGTCGAGGATCCGTCCCGCGCGGCCCGCGCCGCGGCCGTGCTGACGCTGGTCGGCGCCATCAATATTCCGATCATCAAGTTCTCGGTGGACTGGTGGAACACGCTGCATCAGCCGGCCTCGGTGATTCGCATGGGCGGCTCTGCGCTCGACAAGTCATTCCTTTATCCCTTGCTGATCATGGCTGTGGCGTTCTCGCTGCTGTTCGTCACGCTGCATCTCGCCGCCATGCGTAACGAAATCCTGCGCAGGCGTCTGCGGTCGCTGCAGATGCTGCAAGCTTCGAAGCCGGTGGCGCTGCCATGATGTCGCTTGGTCCCTACGCGTCCTTCATCGTCACGTCTTACGTGCTGGTCGCAGCCGTCGTGCTCGCTCTCATCATCTGGATCGCCATCGATCATCGCCGTGTGCGTGCGAAGCTGCATGCGCTGGAAGAGGCGGGCGTCGCGCGTCGCTCAGGCCGCGGCGCAAAGGACATCACATGAGCGAGGTCGCAACTGCAGCTTCGAAGCGCCGCTGGGTGCTGGCCTTGCCGCTGGTGATCTTCGCCGCGCTTGCCGCATTGTTCTGGTTTCGCCTCGGCGCCGATCCCTCGAAGCTGCCATCGGCGCTGATCGGCAAACAGGTCCCGCAAACGGCACTGCCGGCTCTGTCGGGGCTGAACGACAATGGCAGCTCGATTCCCGGCCTCGATCCCGCGGCGTTTCTCGGCAAGGTCAGCCTGGTCAATGTCTGGGCGTCATGGTGTGTGCCCTGCCACGAAGAGGCGCCGATCCTCACGGAGCTCGGCAAGGACAAGCGGCTGCAAATGGTCGGCATCAACTACAAGGATGCCGCCGACAATGCCCGTCGTTTTCTCGGTCGCTATGGCAATCCGTTCGGCATTGTGGGCGTCGATGGCAATGGCCGCGCGTCGATCGAATGGGGGGTCTATGGCGTACCGGAAACCTTCATCGTCGGTCGAGACGGCAAGATCGCCTATAAGCTGGTCGGCGGCATCAATCAGGATAACCTTGCAAAAGTGCTGAAGCCGGCCATCGAGAAGGCGCTCGCCGCGGGTAGTTAGTTCGCGCAGCCTGCCGCTCAACTATCAAAAATAAATTTCAGCTTTTATCTGCGGTTCATTTTGGCGCCGCGAGTCCGCCATGAATGCGCAGCTCAATCGGTTTGTTACTTAATCGTCCTTGGAGGGACAAACCGATGCGCTACTTCAAGCTTGCTTCCCTGACTGCAGCCGCCCTCTCGCTCGGCGTTCTCGCCGCTTCGCCATCGATGGCGCAAACGGCGCAGCCGGCAACACCTGCCAGCAAGATGGCTCCCGCGGATTCGAAGATGGCTCCGACGGCGACCAAGACCTCTCCTGCAGCCGGAACCACCGGCGCAGCGTCGGCAAAGACCGACCTGGTCGATATCAATTCGGCGACTCCTGAAGCTCTGGAAGCGCTGCCGGGTATCGGCAAGGCCTATTCGGCCGCGATCGTCAAAGGCCGCCCGTACAAGGGCAAGGACGAACTCGTGCAGAAGAAGATCGTGCCCGAGAAGACCTATGACGGCATCAAGGACAAGGTGGTCGCGAAGCAGAAGAGCTGAGCGCTCCCATGATCACGACGCATCGGCGCATTCGCGCCGGTGCGTTGTTTTTTGCCGTTGCCGGTCAGCGATCCAGCACGCAGTCCTTTACCGCATCGCCGAGTGCCGCGAAGTCGGCCTTGCGCGGCGAGGTTCTTCGGAAGGCGAGACCGATGGTGCGGCCCGGTTGCGGATTTTCGAGTCGCAGAAATTTTACGCGCGTATCGCGCTGTTCGACATCGGCGGCAATCTGCGGAATCAGTGTCACGCCGTAACCATTCGCGACCATCTGGATCACCGTGGAAAGGCTTGACGCCGCGAAGGCGGTGCCGGCTGCGGTCATGCCGCCGCGCGCGGTGGCGCAGAAGGCCAATGCCTGGTCGCGCAGGCAGTGGCCGTCCTCGAGAAGAATGAGACGGCTCTGATCGATCTCTGATGACTTGATGCGCTGGTCGGCGGGGCGCGAGTCATTCGCCGGCACCGCCAGCAGGAATGTGTCGTCGAACAGTTTGAGCGTTTCGATCTCAGCCTCGCCGAGCGGCAGCGCCAGCATGGCGGCATCGAGCACGCCGCTCTTCACGTCATCGACCAATTGGCGCGTCTGCGTTTCCCGCAATTCGAGTCGTAGCTCCGGAAATTGTTTCTGCAACGCCGGCAAGATGCGCGGCAGCAGGTATGGCGCGAGAGATGGGATCACGCCCAGCGTCAGCCGGCCCGTCAACACGCCGCCGCGATGCCGGGCGAAATCCACGAGATCGCGTGATGCCGCCAGCACGTCTTCGCCGCGCCGCGCCACTTCGCGGCCGACATCGGTGAGAATCACTTCGCCTGGCCGCCGCTCCACCACCTGTACGCCGAGCGTCCGTTCGAGGTCGCGAATCTGCATCGACAGCGCCGGCTGGGTGATGGCGCAGGCCTCGGCGGCGCGGCCGAAATGACCATGTTTTGCGAGGGCGGAGAGATAGCGGAGTTGGCGCAGGGTGATCATTATCAATCAGATAAACTGATCGGAGGCCCAAGACAATTCGACTGGACCTGATCTAAGAAAGCTTCCAATCTGTCGTCACGAATTTCCGCCATGGTGGGTGCTCGCCTGCCGACAAAATTCGTCAGGCAATTGAAAAGATAGAGCTTTTGGAAAATTGAGCGGTTTTGTCGCGGCGACGGTTGTCACTGCGAGCCGCTCGCCAACAGCCGAAGGAGAATGAGATGGACGCGAAGACTGATGGCGCCGGCAAGTGCCCGGTGATTCATGGAAGCAAGGGTCAGAACAATCGCGGCTGGTGGCCGGAGCATCTCGATGTCGGCATCCTCCACACCAACCATCCCTCGGCTGATCCGATGGGCGAGGCGTTCGACTACGCCAAGGAATTCGAGAGCCTCGATCTCGATGCCGTCATCAAGGACCTGACGGCGCTGATGACCGATTCGCAGGACTGGTGGCCGGCGGACTTCGGTCACTACGGCGGCCTGTTCATTCGTATGGCCTGGCACTCGGCCGGCACCTATCGCATCACCGATGGCCGCGGCGGCGCCGGCCAGGGCCAGCAGCGTTTCGCGCCGCTGAATTCGTGGCCCGATAACGTCAATCTCGATAAGGCCCGCCGCCTGCTGTGGCCGATCAAGCAGAAATACGGCAACAAGATTTCCTGGGCGGATTTGATGATCCTCACCGGCAACGTCGCGCTCGAATCCATGGGTTTCAAGACCTTCGGTTTCGCCGGCGGCCGCGCCGATGTGTGGGAGCCGGAAGAGCTCTATTGGGGTCCGGAAGGCACCTGGCGCGGCGACGAGCGCTACAGCGGCGAGCGCCAGCTGGCGGAGCCGCTCGGCGCCGTGCAGATGGGCCTCATCTACGTCAATCCGGAAGGTCCGAACGGCACGCCCGATCCGCTCGCTTCGGCGCGCGACATCCGCGAGACCTTCTTCCGCATGGCGATGAATGACGAAGAGACCGTGGCCCTGATCGCCGGCGGCCACACCTTCGGAAAGACCCATGGCGCCGGCGATGCATCGCTGGTCGGTGTCGATCCGGAAGGCGCGGAGCTGGAAGCCCAGGGGCTCGGCTGGAAGAGCAAGTTCGGCACCGGTATCGGCGGCGACTCCATCGGCAGCGGCCTCGAAGTGACCTGGACGCAGACGCCGACCAAGTGGAGCAACCACTTCTTCGACAACCTGTTCAAGTATGAGTGGGAACTGACCAAGAGCCCGGCCGGCGCGCATCAGTGGGTGGCGAAGAATGCGACTGCGGACATCCCGCATGCGCATGACGCGTCGAAGAAGCTGCTGCCGACCATGCTGACCTCGGACCTCGCGCTGCGCTTCGATCCGATCTACGAAAAGATCTCGCGTCGCTTCTACGAGAACCCCGATCAGTTCGCCGATGCTTTCGCCCGTGCCTGGTTCAAGCTGACCCATCGCGACATGGGTCCGTTCGTGCGCTATCGCGGCAAGCTGGTTCCGAAGGAAGAGCTGATCTGGCAGGATCGCGTCCCGGCAAACGACAAGCCGGCTCTCGGCGACAAGGACATCGCCGACCTCAAGGCGAAGGTTCTGGCCTCGGGCTTGTCGATGCAGGAATTGGTTTCGACCGCCTGGGCCTCGGCTTCGTCGTTCCGTGGTTCGGACAAGCGTGGCGGCGCCAATGGCGCGCGTATCCGTCTTGCTCCGCAGAAGGACTGGGAAGTGAACCAGCCGCAGCAGCTCGGCAAGGTGCTGGGCAAGCTAGAGACGATCCAGAAGGAGAGCGGCAAGATCTCGCTCGCCGACCTGATCGTGCTTGCCGGTTCGGCAGCTGTCGAGAAGGCCGCGAAGGATGCGGGCGTCACGGTCACCGTACCGTTCCTCCCGGGCCGCGGCGATGCAACCCAGGAGCAGACTGACGAGCACTCCTTCGCTCCGCTCGAGCCGCGTGCCGATGGCTTCCGCAACTACGTCAACGGCAAGAAGACGCAGTTCATGAAGCTGGAAGAAGCGCTGGTCGACCGTGCGCAACTGCTCACGCTCACCGCGCCGGAAATGACCGTGCTGGTCGGCGGCCTGCGCGTCCTTGGCGCCAATGCCGGCGACAGCAAGCACGGTGTGTTCACGTCGAAGGTGGGCACGCTGACAAACGACTACTTCGTCAACCTGCTCGACATGGGTACGGTGTGGGCGCCGAGTGGCGAGAACACCTATGAAGGCCGCGACCGCAAGACCAACGCGGTGAAGTGGACCGCGACCCGCGTCGACCTGATCTTCGGCTCGCACGCCCAGCTGCGTGCCATCGCCGAAGTCTATGGCTCCGGCGATGCCAAGGAGAAGTTCGTGAAGGACTTCGTCAAGGCATGGACCAAGGTGATGAACGCAGATCGCTTCGATCTCGCCGACAAGCCGAAGACGCTGCAGGCCGCCGAGTAAGCGATCGATAAAATTGCTGATGGCGAAGCCCTCGCGACCATGTCGCGGGGGCTTTTTCTTTCTGCGCGATAAACACTGCTGTCATCGCCCCGCTTGACCGAGCGATGACAGGCGAGGACGTCTTGCACCCGTCATCGAATCCTCGCAGAAATATCTCCTTCAAAACGGGAGGCCCACGATGATGAAACTCTACTGGTCGCCGCGGACGCGTTCGTTCACCGCCCTGTGGCTGATGGAGGAGACCGGCGTTCCCTATGAGCGCGTGCTCATCGACATTCACAAGGGCTCGCAGCGCACGCTGGAATTCCTTGAAGTGAACCCGATGGGCAAGGTGCCGGCGCTGCAGGACGGCGAAGCCACGATGGCGGAAGCCGCGGCCATCTGCGCTTATGTGGCCGAGCGCTATCCCGATGCCAGGCTCGCCCCGCCGCTGGGCGACGTGCATCGCGCAAAGTATCTCTATTGGCTGTTCTTCGCGCCCGGCTGCATCGAGCCGGCGATCGCCCAGATCGCGACCAAGATGGAACTCAATCCGGTCGCGGCCGGCTGGGGTGACGCGCAGCGCGTGTTCGATGTGCTCGAAGCCGCGCTGGAAGAGGGGCCATGGATTCTCGGCGAACAATTCTCCGCCGCCGATATCGCCATCGGCTCCGGGCTGAATTTTGCGGTTCGCAATTTCAAGATGGTGCCGTCACGCCCCGCCTTCGAGCGCTATCTCGATCGTTGCGCGGCGCGTCCGGCATTCCAGATCGCCGAACAATATGCGTCCGGCGAAAAGCTGGATTGATGGCCGGCGCTGTTACGCTACCGAGGCGAACAGCGCCGGATCGAAATGGCCTTCATACTCAAAGGTCGCGTTGCCGGTCATCAGCACGTGATCGTCGCTTTCGCGCCAGTCGATCACGAGTTCGCCGCCGGGCAGCGTCATATGTACCTTGCGCTCGGTACGGCGCAGGCGCGCGGCCGAGACGGCTGTCGCGCAAGCTGCCGTACCGCAGGCCTTGGTGAGGCCGGCGCCGCGCTCCCAGGTGCGCATCACGATATGCTCGCGATCCACGATATGGGCGAGGGTGATGTTGGCGCGCTCCGGGAAGATCGGATGATTCTCCAGCAGCGGCCCGAAACGTTCGAGGTCGTAGGCATGGATGTCGTCGACCCAGAAGATGGCATGCGGGTTGCCCATGCTCGCAACCGAGGGCGTATGCAGGATCGGCGCGTCGATCGGACCGATCTGCAATTCGATGCCGCGGGTGTCGCGGAATTCCTCGGCCAGCGGGATGTCCTGCCAGCCGAACTTTGGAATGCCCATGTCTACGGTAAAGGTCTCGCCGTCCGCGCTGCGCCAGCAATTGATCAGGCCGGCCCGGGTCTCGAAAGTGAGGCCGGTCTTGTCGGTGCCGGCAAAGGTCTGCCGTGCCACGCAGCGCATGCCGTTGCCGCAGGCGCCGGCTTCCGAGCCGTCATTGTTGTAGATCGACACGAAAGCCTCGGTGCCGGGCAGGCGCGGCTTCGTGAGCACCATCAGCTGGTCATAGGCGATGCCCGCGGGGCCGGCGACGGCACGCGCATCGGCCGGTGTGATCGGGGCTGCGGTGTCCCGCATGTCGATCACGACGATCTCGTTGCCGATGCCGTTCATCTTGGCGAAGGAGTGGTTGGCCAGCGCGCTCATGGGTAGGTCCTGATGTTGCCCGCTTTATATGGCGAGACGGGCCGCAATGGCCAGTGCGGCCATTGGCGACGCATGATACCATCGGTATCTGTTCGCCGCGCCGGCCGCCAATGGAGACTTTTCGTATGTTCCGCACCCGTCTGTCCCGCTTCGCCACCGCAGCCGCGCTGACCTCGGCGGCGGCGCTGTCGCTGAACGTTGCAGCCTGGGCCCAGTCACCGCCCGCCACGCCGCCGGCCGAAGCGAAACCCGCCGAATCGAAACCGGCCGAGCCGACGCCCTCCGCTCCGGCACCGACTCCGGCTGTGCCGGCAACACCTGTGGCCCCAGCAGCGCCCGCTGCCCCAGCCAATCCGCCCGCCGCCGCCGAAGCGCCGGCAACACCAGCCGCCCCCGCCACACCGGCGGCGCCCGCAAGCCCGGCCCCGGTGCAGACGGCCGATCCATTCGGCG
This sequence comes from Pseudomonadota bacterium, assembly GCA_023449855.1. Lineage (GTDB taxonomy): Bacteria > Pseudomonadota > Alphaproteobacteria > Rhizobiales > Xanthobacteraceae > Tardiphaga. Next base: position 58,149 of record JAEXHR010000246.1, read on the forward strand.
AGGAGAACACGCTGACGTCCAGGCAGGTGCTCAGTTATACGGGCAAGGCGAACTGGGACTCGGCCTTCGACACGCTGATGGACGCATTCAAGCAGCTCACCACGTTCCTCGACAAGCAGAAGGTCAAGCCGTCGGGCAATCCGCTGATCGTCTACACCTCCACCGATGACACCGGCTTCACCTTCTTCGCCGAAATGCCGGTCGATCAGGAGCTGAAGAACCTTCCGAAGAACATGAGCATGGGCAAGTCACCGGAAGGCAAGGCGTTGAAATTCGTCCACCGCGGCTCCTACGACAATATGGACAACACCTATGAGGCGATCACCAATCACCTCGATGACAAGAAGCTCGAAGCGAAAGATACGTTCATCGAGGAATACATGACCGATCCGCTGAAGACCGCGGAAGACAAGCTGGTCATCAATGTCTTCGTGCCGCTGAAATAATCGATCGATAGACTGGCGGTCGAGAAGCCTCGTCATAAAGAAGCCTTGTCATAAAACGGCCTTGGACGGTTCCGACAAACCCCGGCATGAAACATCATCTGACTCTCGCCGCTTTCGGCATTGCACTCATCGCCACGCCTGCATTCGCGCAGGCTCCCACGCCGCCGATGATTACGGTCTCCGGCGAAGGCACCGTCTCGGTGCCGCCGGATCTCGCCCTCGTCGATGGCGGGGTGACTTCGGAAGCCAAGACGGCACGCGAGGCTTCGGAGGCGAACAACAGCGCCATGGGCAAGGTGCTGGCCGCGCTGAAAAGCGCGGGGATTGACGACAAGGACTTGCAGACCTCGCGGCTGTCGCTGTTTCCGCAATATGCGCAGCAGACCCGGCCAAACGGCAGCGGCCCGAATGTCATCACGGGTTATCGCGCCAGCAATCGCGTCACGATCCGCGTGCGTGACGTGACCAAGGTCGCGAGCACCATCGATACGCTGGTGACCTCCGGCGCGAACGAAGTCGGTGGAATCAATTTTATCGTGACCAAGGCGTCGCAATTGCTCGACGACGCGCGCACGCAAGCCATCGCCGATGCGCGCCGCAAGGCTGAGCTCTACGCGAAAGCCGCCGGCGTCACGCTCGGTAAGCCGATCAGCATTTCCGAAGACGGCGCCAATCCGCCGCCAGCGCCGATGATGATGCGCAAGGCCTCCGCCGATTTCGCCTCGGCGCCGGTGGCGCAAGGCGAAGAGACGCTGCGGGTGAATGTCAGCGTGAGCTGGGAGATCAAGTCGGCGCAGTGAGTTCTATCGTCCCGGCCGCGCACACCTTTGGGGTGCCAGGCCGGGACGACAGATCAAATCTCGAACACCTGCCCCGGCTTCAGCGCCACAAACCTGTCTTTCGGCATTTCCGCCGCCGCGAGTGCTACGGTCAATCCGTTCACCGGCCCGTCGATCGCCTCATCCGTCAACTGGAAGGTCGAGTGATGGCTCGCGAGCGCCTGCCTGGCGCCGCAGTCGTTCAGCGCCTTCACGGCGTCTTCCGGATTCATGTGCTGGTCCCTCATGAACCAGCGTGGCTCATAGGCGCCAATGGGCAGAATCGCGAGCCTGATATCGCCATGCGTTTCGCGCACGCGGCGGAAATGCCCGCCGTCGCCATAACCGCTGTCGCCGACGATGTAGAGCTTGCCGCTCGGCGTCTCCAGCACGAAGCTCGCCCACAGGCAGCGGTTGCGATCGAACAGTCCGCGCGCCGTCCAGTGCCGCGTCGGCACCAGCGTCACCGCGAGGCCATTGCCGAGTTCGACGCGATCCTTCCAGTCATAGGCCTCGGCCTTGATCGCGCTGTCGCCACTGGTCATCGTGATATCGTTGCCGAGCGGCGTGATTACGCGCGGGGCGAATGTTGTCGCCAGTTTCGACAGCGTCGGAATGTCGAGGTGGTCGTAGTGTCCGTGCGACACCAGCACGACATCGATCTTCGGCAGCTTGTCGAAGGCGATGCCGGGTGCGTTGTGGCGCTGCGGTCCGGCAAAGGAAAACGGCGACACGCGATCCGACCACACCGGATCGAACAGGATGTTGACCCCCGCGGTCTGGATCAGCCAGCTTGCGTGCCCGACATAGGACAGTCGCACGCCGCTCTCGACCTTCGCCGGCGGCGTGTCGGCGAATTCGTTCTCCACCCAGTCCGGCCAGCTCTCGCGCTTGCGCCCGCCGCCGAATTGCCAGCGCAGCACCTCGCCGAGTGACTTCGGCGGCACACCGTCGGGATCGAAGAAGACCTTCCCGTCGAAATGATCGGAGACGGGACCGGTGTAACTGGGCATGCGGGAGATCCAAAAGGCGGAGAAACCGGCCGTTGCGGCGACGGCGCCGATGGAGGCAAGGAGTTTACGGCGGGAGATCGTCATGTGATGGCGTGTATCATGCCGCGATCAAGGCCACACCCTCGGCCGAGGCCGCACGCACCAAAGCGTGATCGAGGGTGGCGAGAGCGAGGTTTTCACGGAGCGCGAGTTCGAGATAGGCGGCGTCATAGAAGGTGAGGTTATGGCGTCGGGCCAAGGCGAGGACGGCAGAGCTGGATGGCGTCGGTTCAAGCTCGATCGCGGCTCTCTCGATGCGCGCGAGTACGTCGATTAAGTTCTCGGCTGAAATTCGATGTCGTCTCAGCCCAATCAAGGCAACATTGCGAATTTCAAACCAAAATAAAGCAGGGGCGATCGCTTCAGCCTTGGCCTCGAGCATTGCGAAAGCTTTGTTAGCGACGGGATCGTCTTCGTCATCGAAGCACCAGGAGGCGGCTATCGACGCATCGACGACGAAGCGCATTATTGGCGCCTTCCCTCATCTCTCCACGCTAGAATTTCCTCTCGCGTGACTTTGCCCGATTTTTTCCTCAGTTCGCGCAGTTCGTGCATCGCTCGACTTGAGACTTCGAGACGGTCTGCTTCAATCGAAGTTCCGGCAGAGGTCAATTGGTCCGGAACGATCGTTACGCTCTGCCCTTGTTCGACGGCCTCGAAAAGCTCGTCGATATTCGCCTTGGCCTCTGTCAAGCTGACGTTCTTCATGGCGTTTTCACCCCGGAATACACGCATTATAACACCTCCCGCCCCCGTTTACACCCTCCGGTTCCTATCCCGGTCATTGACTTCCCGGCCATTCCCCGTCATTAAACCCGCCACATTCTCGGAAAGTTCTCTTTTCGACCCGCCGACCGGACCGAGAGTCCGGAGGTCAACGCCCGACAGCGCGATGCGCCCTCGGGCGCGAAAGTGTTTGGTTCACCTCCATTTCTCGGAATGGCATTCGGAAGCGGTACGCGATGTTCGACAATCTGTCGGAACGGCTTGGCGGAATTCTCGATAAGCTCACCGGGCGCGGTGCGCTGTCGGAAGCCGATGTCGATTCCGCGATGCGCGAAGTGCGCCGGGCACTGCTCGAAGCCGACGTCGCGCTCGAAGTGGTGCGCTCCTTCACCGATCGCGTCCGTGAACAGGCCGTCGGCGCCACCATCGTCAAGTCGGTCAAGCCCGGCCAGATGGTCGTCAAGATCGTCCATGACGAGCTGGTCGCCACGCTGGGCGGCGAAGGTGAGGGCGGTCTCGATTTCAACGCCGTCCCGCCCGTCGCCATCATGATGGTTGGTCTGCAGGGCTCCGGCAAGACCACCACCACCGCAAAGCTCGCCCGCCGCCTCACCCAGCGCGACAAGCGCAAGGTGCTGATGGCCTCGCTCGACGTCTATCGCCCGGCCGCCATGGAGCAGCTCGCGGTGCTCGGCCGCGATCTCGACGTGCCGACACTGCCGATTGTCGCCGGCCAGCAGCCGGAGCAGATCGCCAAGCGCGCCATCGAGGCGGCAAAGCTCGGTGGCTACGACGTCGTGCTGCTCGACACCGCCGGCCGCACCACCCTCGACGAAGACATGATGCAGGAAGCGGCGACCATCAAGTCGACCGCCAATCCGCATGAAGTGCTGCTGGTCGCGGACTCGCTGACCGGTCAGGACGCCGTCAATCTCGCACGCTCCTTCAACGAGCGCGTCGGCCTTACCGGTATCGTGCTGACCCGCGTGGACGGCGACGGCCGCGGCGGCGCCGCGCTGTCGATGCGCGCCGTCACCGGCAAGCCGATCAAGCTGATTGGTACCGGCGAAAAGACCGATGCGCTGGAAGATTTCCATCCGAGCCGCATCGCCGGCCGCATTCTCGGCATGGGCGACGTCGTCTCGCTGGTCGAAAAGGCCGCCGCGAGCATCGATGCTGAAAAGGCCGCGCGCACTGCCGAGCGCATGCGCAAGGGTCAGTTCGACCTCAACGACATGCGTGAGCAGCTGATCCAGATGACCAATATGGGCGGTCTGTCCGGTCTCATGGGCATGATGCCAGGCATCGCCAAGATGAAGAACCAGATCGCTGCCGCCGGTCTCGATGACCGCGTGGTGAAGCGCCAGATCGCCGTCATCGATTCGATGACGCGGCAGGAGCGCAAGTCGCCCGACATCCTCAAGGCTAGCCGTAAAAAGAGGATCGCCGCTGGCGCCGGCCTGAAGGTCGAGGAAGTCAACAAGGTGCTAAAGATGCACCGGAACATGGCCGACATGATGAAGGCCATGGGCTCTGGCAAGCGCGGCCCGATGGCCGGCCTCGCCCAGGCCATGGGCTTTGGTGGCGGCGCCATGCCGTCGCCCGACCAAATCAAGGCGATGGCCGAGAAGATGCCGCAGGGGCCGGGCGCGTTGCCCACCACATTGCCGAAAGATTTCCCGGGCCTGCCTGGCCTGGGCAAACCAACGCTGCCGGGTCTCGGCGGCTTTCCCGGTTTCGGGAAAAAGAAATAACGCGATTAACCAATTCACATTCGAACGAATATCCAGGAGCTAAACATGTCCGTCGTTATCCGCCTCGCCCGCGCAGGCACCAAGAAGCGTCCCGTCTATCATGTCGTCGTCGCCGACTCGCGCTTTCCGCGCGATGGCCGCTTCATCGAGCGTCTCGGCTACTTCAACCCGCTGCTCGCCAAGGATAACGAGCTGCGCCTGAAGCTCGACATGGAGAAGGTGAAGTCCTGGCTCGCCAAGGGCGCCCAGCCGTCGGACCGCGTGTCCCGTTTCCTCGACGCCGCCGGCGTCAAGAAGCGCGAGCCGCGCAACAATCCGGAAAAGGCCGTGCCGCGCAAGGAGCGCAAGGCCGCCGAAGCCGGCAAGTAAGCCGTGACCTCCGCACCAATCTGCGTCGCGCGCATCGGCGCGCCGCATGGGGTGCGCGGACAGATCCGGCTGTGGACCTTCACCGAAGATCCATATGCCGTGCTCGACTATGGTCCGCTGTCGTCCAAGGACGGCAAGCGGACCTTCGAGATCGACAATGTGCGTGAGGCCAAGGGACATCTGGTCGCGACGCTGAAAGGCGTCACTGATCGCGATGCCGCGGCCCGCCTCAATGGCGTCGAACTCTATATTTCGCGCGATGCGCTGCCCGACACCGAAGACGGTGAATACTATCATGCCGACCTGATCGGACTCGCCGCGGAGACTGCCTCCGGCGAGTCGATCGGTCGTGTCGTCGCTATGCATGATTTTGGCGCCGGCGACATCATCGAGATCGCGCCCGCGTCGGGACCGACGCTGCTGCTGCCGTTCACGGATGCGGTGGTGCCGACCGTCGATATCGCCGGTGGCAAGGTGATCATCGAGATGCCCGGCGAGATCGAGGGCGACGGGCCGGAAGCAGCGGATAGCTGAAACTCCCATGTCACCTCTCCCCAACGGGGAGAGGTCGACGCGCCTGTCGATGCGGAGCATCGATGGGCGCGGCGGGTGAGGGGGAGCCCCCCCCGAAGGGGGCGCATGTGGGGG
>JAEXHR010000301.1 GCA_023449855.1 Pseudomonadota bacterium
ACCGATCCCAAAACCCCCCCTAAAAAAACCGCCGGGCCCCGGGCCGGGCGTTTTTGCGTTCCGATCTGTCCCGATCTTACGCCCGCGGCGCGCAGCGGACATAGACCATGTTGCCGTAACGGACGGCGGCGTCCTTATCGATGAACTTGGTCACCAGGATCCGGCCGTCGAAGGACACGATCTCGCGGTCCTGCGGATTTCCGGCAGGGCCGGGAGGACCGATGTAGTTCTTGCCGCTCGGCGAGCCCTTCAGGCGGAGTTCCTGCGGCGTCGCCTAGTCGGCGAGATGCATCATGACGCCGCCGGTCGGGCCGGCGCCGATGATATAGGGGTTCTTGCACTGGCCGCGGGCGGCATTCTCGGTGCGGACGCGGTCGTTCGGGTTCATGTAGGACGCAAGGCCCCAGCGGCCGACGATTTCCTCCGAGCGGATGGAGGCCGGCATTTCCGGCGCCGGCGGCGGCTCCGCCGGGGGCGGCGGCTCCGAACTGCCGAACATGCCGCCAAACCCGCCGCCCATGCCGCCCCCGGTGGAGCTGCAAGCCCCGAGCGCGAGGGCCATGACGGAAAGGATCGCCAGACGGGCGACCGGGCGGGTGGTGCGTGACTTGATCATATCATCCCCTGAACAACATCCCCGACTGCCCGTCCCAAGCAGCGAAGCGTAAATTACCTGTCAAAACAGCAGCCCCACAAAAGGCTTATGTCATTACGGCGTAATGCCGACATGGTTTCCAGACCATTGCATATTGGCCTCACCAAGGCCTTAACCCTCTTTATTCGCCAGAGGCTTAAGGGACGAGGTCGATGCGGGCCTTGCTTGACTCATCCGACGTTCGGCCATATCCCCGAGCCGCCCGTTTAGCACTCTCGGCAAAGGATTGCTAAAGCGCCGTTGGCAAGGCGTTTTGGCCGAGGCCGTGCACTCTACAACCAACCAGAGGAATTCCCTATGGCCAAGACCAAGTTCCGTCCGCTGCACGACCGTGTCGTCGTCAAGCGCATCACCGCCGACGAAAAGACCAAGGGCGGCATCATCATTCCCGACAGCGCCAAGGAAAAGCCCTCCGAGGGCCAGGTGATCGCCGTCGGCCCGGGCGGCCGCGACGAAGCCGGCAAGCTGATCCCGATCGACATCAAGGTCGGCGACAAGGTGCTGTTCGGCAAGTGGTCGGGCACCGAGATCAAGCTCGACGGCGAAGAACTCCTCATCATGAAGGAGTCGGACATCATGGGCGTGGTGGGCTAACCCACACACTCTCCCCTCATCCTGAGGAGGCGGCGCAGCCACCGTCTCGAAGGATGACGCTACACACGATTCCCCATCAACTCACCCTTCGAGACGCGGGCTTTGCCCGCTCCTCCCGCCGAACGAATTCGTTCGGCTGAGGTGAGGGTTCTTACCAGGAGCACCATCCAATGGCAGCCAAAGACGTTAAATTCGCCGGCGACGCACGCGACCGCATGCTGCGCGGCGTCGACATCCTCGCCAATGCCGTCAAGGTCACGCTCGGTCCGAAGGGCCGTAATGTCGTGATCGAGAAGTCGTTCGGCGCTCCCCGCATCACCAAGGACGGCGTCACCGTCGCCAAGGAGATCGAGCTCGAGGACAAGTTCGAGAACATGGGCGCGCAGATGCTGCGCGAAGTCGCCTCGAAGACCAACGACAATGCCGGCGACGGCACCACCACCTCCACCGTGCTCGCCCAGGCGATCGTGCGTGAAGGCGCCAAGTCGGTTGCCGCCGGCATGAACCCGATGGACCTCAAGCGCGGCATCGATATCGCCGTCGCCGCCGTCATCAAGGACATCGAGAAGCGCGCCAAGCCGGTCGCCTCCTCCGCTGAAGTCGCCCAGGTCGGCACCATCTCGGCCAATGGCGATGCCGCCATCGGCAAGATGATCGCCCAGGCGATGCAGAAGGTCGGCAATGAAGGCGTCATCACCGTCGAAGAGAACAAGTCGCTCGAGACCGAAGTCGACATCGTCGAAGGCATGAAGTTCGACCGCGGCTACCTCAGCCCCTACTTCGTGACCAATGCCGAGAAGATGACCGCCGAGCTCGAGGATGCCTACATCCTCCTGGTCGAAAAGAAGGTCTCCAGCCTGCAGGCGATGCTCCCGGTTCTCGAAGCCGTGGTGCAGTCGACCAAGCCGCTGCTGATCATCTCGGAAGACGTGGAAGGCGAAGCCCTCGCCACCCTCGTCGTCAACCGTCTGCGCGGCGGCCTCAAGGTTGCGGCCGTCAAGGCTCCGGGCTTCGGCGATCGCCGCAAGGCCATGCTGGAAGACATCGCGATCCTTACCGGCGGCCAGCTGGTGTCGGAAGATCTCGGCATGAAGCTGGAAAGCGTCACGCTCGCCATGCTCGGCCGCGCCAAGAAGGTCGTGATCGACAAGGAAAACACCACCATCGTTGGCGGCGTCGGCAAGAAGGCCGCGATCGAGGCCCGCGTTGGCCAGATCAAGGCGCAGATCGAGGAAACCACCTCGGACTACGACCGCGAGAAGCTGCAGGAGCGTCTGGCCAAGCTTGCTGGTGGCGTGGCCATCATCAAGGTCGGCGGCGCGACCGAAGTCGAAGTGAAGGAAAAGAAGGACCGCGTGGATGACGCGCTGAACGCCACCCGTGCGGCCGTTCAGGAAGGCATCGTCCCCGGCGGCGGCACTGCCCTCCTGCGCGCCAAGAAGGCTGTCGGCAAGATCGCCAACGCCAATGCCGACGTGCAGGCCGGCATCAACATCGTGCTGAAGGCGCTTGAAGCTCCGATCCGCCAGATCGCCGAGAACGCCGGCGTGGAAGGCTCGATCGTGGTCGGCAAGATCCTCGACGAGAAGTCGGAAACCTTCGGCTTCGACGCCCAGAACGAAGTCTATGTGGACCTCGTCGCCAAGGGCATCATCGATCCCGCCAAGGTGGTGCGCACCGCACTGCAGGACGCAGCCTCGGTTGCCGGCCTGCTGGTGACCACCGAAGCCATGGTCGCCGAACTGCCGAAGGATGCTGCTCCGGCGATGCCGGGCGGCGGCGGTATGGGTGGCATGGGCGGTATGGGCGGCATGGGCTTCTAAGCCCGGCGCTCTGCACCATCACTCACGAGATCGAAGGCCGCCTCCGGGCGGCCTTCTTTTTGCAGTCAAACAGCCTGTGGCCATCCTTCGAGACGCGGCCTAAGAAGGCCGCACCTCAGGATGAGGGAAGAGTGCAGCACGATAGAAGACCCTCATGGTGAGGAGCCCGCGAAGCGGGCGTCTCGAAGCGTGCAGGCCGAGCACTATCCCCATCGGCGCTCCGCAACATGCGATACCCCTGCCACCGGCGAGAGGCGAAGCAAGGACTACCGATCTTCCCTCCCCGGCATGATTCTGATTCAATCGGCGAGTATTCTCACACGATCAGAATCATCACCTGCGTCGATATTTCAGACACGTCCAAAGGCATTTCCATGCGCGCGCTTCACTTCGGCCTGCTCGGCCTCGCTGCAACGGCATCACTCGCAACCGTCAATCTCGCTGCGGCGCAGATGAAGGCGGCGCCGAAGAACCAGGTGGTCGGCCCGGAGACACGCTACTTCACGTCCATTGACGGGCTGATGGACGGCAATGCCGACGTCATCCTGAAGGAGACCCGGCAGGGCAAGACGGTGACCGCGGCGACGCTGGACGTCTGCTATCCCGCGGAAAAGGGCACCGACCGCAAGGACCGTTTCGTCGCCAATCTCACGGTGAATGGCGGGACGCTCTCGGGCGCAACGCAGACGCAGATCGACAAGCTGCCGGTGACCGTGAAGATCAATCGCCGGCCGACCGGCGACACGTTCGAATTCAAGGGCCAGGTCACCATCGGCCAGACCACCACCAGCCTGACCTCGGCGGACAATGCCGACCAGAGCGAGAAGGAATTTCAGGAGAACCAGTCGAACGACGAGAGCATCGCATCGGCGCCCAGGGATTTTACCGAGGTCTCGCCGGAATCCATTGCGGTGAAGATCAAGCTGGAGGCGGCGCTCGATTTCGTGCGCTCGCTGCGCGGTCAGAGCGTTGAAGTGTCGCTCTCCAGCCTCTCGGTGAGCTGCGACGCACTGCGCGCGGGCGAGCAGGTGATCAATCTGGCCGTCGATCCGGAGCGCGCCACGGAGTTCGTCGCCAAGGCAAAGACCTATCCGGGGGTCGTCACAGCTGGCTGGACGGCCGGTGCCATCGACATGGAGCGCACCGTGCGCTTCGTGGCGGCCGACTGGAAGAACGGCGACAAGATCGATCGCACCAAGCTGGCGAGCGCTCTGTCTGCCGTCCTCGCCAGGACCATGGGCGCGAAGTCGTCCGCGACGTCATGGGATGACGAGACCGGCAAACTCAAACTGAGCTTCAAGCGGCCGAGCCAGGTGATGCCGGCGCTGGAGCTGACCGAGAATGTCGAGGTGAGCGCTGTGGTATCGCCGGACAAGCCCGGCGCGACCGACAAGATGATCCTGTGGATCTCGACGCCGTCAGTCACCACGGTAGACGAAGCATCGGGCGCCAAGCTGGCACTGGCGGAAGCGCCGGCCACCGACGAAGAAAGCGATCCGCGCGACGACAACGGCGCGGTGGCGGCGGTGGCTGCGGAGTTCAAGGGACAGCGCTGGGATGCGGAGAAGACGGGCTGGAAGTGAGTCGTAGGGCCGAATATCCCAAAGCGGAAAAAGCCCGCCCCCATAAATGGGG
>JAEXHR010000324.1 GCA_023449855.1 Pseudomonadota bacterium
CGCCGCCCGCCGCCAACGCCCGGCTCGAAGAAATCGAGCGTGAACTCGACGAACTCGACGCCGCCCGCAAGGTCGTCGACCCAGAGGTCCGCGCCCAGCTCGGCACGTTCGTCTATATCGGCGGCGACGGCACTGTCCGCGTCCATACCCGGATGTTCAGCGAGAAGCCGGTGGTCGATCCGAACGCACCTGTCGTCATCAGCCCGATTGGCGGGGCCGACGATGTGGGCGAGCAGGGGGTGAAGCTCAGCGCGACGCTGGTCGACGAGCTCGCTACCCAGCGGCGTCAGATCCTCGTCGCCCACCTTGCAAGCGACCCGGCTCTCGCGCTCGACCTGACCATCTTCCTGATGGCACAGGATGTCGTCTTCGCGAACAATTACGTCCGCAGTCACTCGACGCTGAAAGCATCACCATCGCAATTCCCGATCTTCGCGTTTCGCGACGAGGGCTCGCTTGCGTCGCAGACGATCGCCGATCAACGGCAAGCGCTCGATACCAGCTGGGCAGGGCACGATACGATGTCGGCGCGCTTCGATGCCTTCCGCGCGCTTGACGACGAAGCCCGGGGTAACTGGGTCGCCTTCGTCATCGCCCAGACGCTCGAGCCGACGCTGAATGCCGGTGATGGCGGTCGGCTGAACGGGTTCCACGATCACCTCGGCCGGATTCTTGATATCCAGGTCGAACAGTGGTGGCGTCCCACCGCCGCAAACTTCTTCGGCCGGGTGAAGAAGGATGTGATGCTGGACGCGCTGGAGGACATCGGCGGCCCGATCCTTCGCGGTCGCTACAAGGATGCCAAGAAGGGCGACCTTGCCAGCACCTGCGCGTCGCTCTGCAATGGCCAGGGTATCGTCGAGGCTGAAATCCGCGAGAAGGCGACCGCCTGGTTGCCCGACGCCATGCGGTTCGATGCGATCGAAAAGCCGGAACGTTATCCCACCCGCTCGGCCTTCCTTGAGGCCGAGGATGACGAGGATGTCGAGGCGGTCGATGACGCGCTGGACGGCGAGGACGTCGAGCCGGTGGGCGAGATCACCGACGACGATGACCTGAGCGAAGCGGCCTGACGCTCAGCCGACAGTTCGAGGCGACTTGGGGCGGTGCTCTTCTGAGTGCCGCCCTTTTTTTCATGATCCGTCAGCCGTCGGGTCCGCCTCTTTTCAAATCGGAGATTGATCGTGGCCAAGACCACCGACAAGCCATCGCCCGCTGAATTCATCACCAGCACCATCATCGACAGGCTCGAAGCCGGCGTTCGTCCGTGGGTGAAGCCCTGGCGCCCCGGGCTCGGTGGTCGTCCGCTGCGCGTGACGGGCGAGCCCTATCGCGGCATCAACTGCTTCTGGCTCTGGCTGGTCGCGGAGAGCGCTGGATATGCCGCGCGCACCTGGATGACCTACAAACAGGCTCAGGCGCTCGGTGGCCAGGTCCGCCAAGGTGAAAAATCCCAGTTCGCGATCTTCTACAAGACCTTCACCAAGGAGGTCGCCTCGCCAGTGACGGGAGCCGTGACCGACGAGGTCCGGGCGATGCTGCGCAGCTATGCGGTCTTCAATGTCGACCAGATCGAGGGGCTGCCCGCAGACTATTATCCGAGCCGTGTCGCACTCGTCGCGCCGGGTGACGTATTGCCCGACCGGGCAGATCGGTTCGTGCGCGCCCTTCCTGCATCCGTGCAGGTTCGTGGCGACCGCGCCTTTTACGACCGCGTCGCCGACAGCATCACCATGCCGCCGATCGAGTTGTTCACCACGAAGGCCTATTGGGCATCGACGCTCGCCCATGAGGCTGGGCACTGGACGGGCCATCCCGACCGCCTCAATCGCGAATTCGGCAAGAAATTCGGCGATGACGCTTATGCGTTCGAGGAACTGTGCGCCGAGATGACTGCTGCGCTGCTCGGGGCTGATCTCGGCCTTCCGACCGCGCATCTCGATGACCATGCCAGCTACATCGCCTCATGGCTGCGCGTGCTCAAGCGCGACAGTCGGGCGGTCATGACCGCTGCCGCCAAGGCGGAAGCGGCGGCGGGCTATCTGCTGCGCGCTACCGGTCTTGCCGATGCCCATGATCGAAACGAGACCGTTCGTGAAGCGGCGTGATCATGGACGGCCTCCCCGACCTCGCCGCCTACCGCCGCTTCGTCGTGGCCTTCAGCGGCGGCAAGGACAGCCTCGCCAGCCTTCTCGTCCTGTTGGCGCACGGCGTTCCTCCAGCACGGATCGAATTGCATCACCATGATGTGGACGGTCAGGGGCCGAGCTTCATGGATTGGCCCTGCACACCGGCTTATGTCGACGCGCTCGCCCGCCATCTTGGGATCGTCCTATACCGGTCCTGCCGGGTCGGCGGTTTCGCGCGGGAACTAGACCGGGAAAATGCGTCGACCGCGCCGATCATGTTCGACACCCCCGATGGTTCGCGCGTTGCGGGCGGGGCCGGGCCATCGGGCACTCGGGGCCTGTTCCCCCAGGTCTCGGCCGATCTTCGGGTGCGCTGGTGCAGCCCGGCGCTCAAGATCGATGTGCTTGCGGCGGCCATCCGCAATCAAGGCCGCTTTTTCGAGGGCAAGACCCTCGTTCTCACCGGGGAGCGCGCGGAGGAAAGCCCCGGCCGTGCTCGCTATGCGGTTCTCGAACCCCATCGGACCATGAGCGGCCGGCGCCATGTCGATCATTGGCGGCCGGTGCTGCTTTGGACCGAGCAACAGGTGTGGGACATCATCGCGTCGGCGCGGATCAGGCCGCATCCGGCATATCGTCTAGGTTGGGGCCGCCTCTCATGTCGATGCTGCATTTTCGGGACGGCGGATCAATGGGCGACCCTGCGCCTGATCTTTCCAGACGCGTTTGAGGGCATCGCCCGCCGCGAAGCGGCGAGCGGCAGGACGATCCATCGCTCGTTTAGCGTGACCGAGTTGGCCGACCGCGGGTGCCCCTATCCCGCAGCTCTGACCCATGAGGATGATCGGTCGCAGGCGGATGATTCCGTCTGGCGGCTGCGGATCACGCTCGACCCTTGGTCGTTGCCGGCAGGCGCGTTCGGCGAACGTGCTGGCCCGACCTGATCTTGGCTGGAGCGAGAGGAGAGGGGGCCTTCGGCGGGGTGCGCATCATTGCGCCAAGCTGGAGGCTGACCGATGTTCTACGATACGCTCTATCGCCATAATCAGGCGCTCATTCCCGACCCGGATGCAACCATAGGCGCTGCGCTTCATGGGTTGCTCAGTGCGATCGACGACTGTCGGCGCGCCGGTAAGTCCATCGAACAGGACGCAGCGATCCTGCTTCTTATCCGGGCGCTGGCCGGCAGCGCTGCGCGCGCCGCACCGGATGTCGCCGCTCTTGCCGCACGATGCGCGGCCGATCGCGCAGCGATCCTCGCGCATCCGGCTCTGCTCGCCATTGCCGGCCATCGGGTCGGCGGGGACCGTATCGCCAAGCGGACCTTTCATGCGCAGGCGCGTCAGGCGCTTGCGCGCGTCACCGAGGCGCTCGGTCTCGCTCCAGAGGAGTGCAAGATCGTCGTCACGGCTGGTGGCGATCATGAGGATGGCATGACCGAGCTGCGCCATGCCGACTTCACCGTCCGCGTCGTCCCGCGCGGCTTTTTGCCCGATAGCGAGGTAACCTGGTTCCGCTGCGCGCGCGGCGTGATTGCGGGGCATCCCTGTCACGGCAAGGCGGCGCTTCTGCTCGATCCCGGCGCCTTCGCTCGCCGCCTTTCGGCGCTGCGCCCCGCTCGCACGCCCTTGCCGGTCGCGGCCTAACCACCGGTTTCATCCATGCGCCAGTTCGTCCGGCGCGCAAATCAAGGAGGCTATTGTGGCTGACTATTACACGCATTGTTCCTGCACGCTCGATGTCGGGAGCCGCGCCAATGTCGAGCAGGCGCTCGCCTTGTACGCTGATACGCTCCCAAACGAGGATGGCCTCACCTTTCCCGATGGCTTCAGGCTCGAACCGCCCGCCGATGAAGGCACCGAGCTTTGGATCCACGACGATGGCGGAGGCGATGTCGAGCTGGTCATCAGCTTCGTGCTGCTTTGCGCCGAGAGGCTCTTCCTGGAGGGGCGGTGGGGCTTCGAATATGGCCTGACCGCTTCGCGTCCGTTGCTCGATGGCTTCGGCGGGGGCGCGCATGTGGTCGACCTGTCCGACCGCAGTTCCCTCAGCTGGACGTCGACGTCGGAGTGGCTGGCCGGCGTCCTGGCAGGAGGCGACGGCAATGCCTGAGCTTGTCACCACCAACGTCTATCGGCTCCAGGAGCTGTCGGCGACCGCTAAGGATGCGGCGCGCCGCTGGTATCGGCAGGACGCACCCTGCGATGACTGGCATGAATTTGTGTTCGACGACTTCGCGCGCATTTGCGAACTCATCGGCGTCGAACTGAGCAGCCATGCCGTCCGCCTGTACGGGGGAGGGACCCGGCAAGCACCGCGCATCTGGTTCTCAGGCTTCTCGAGCCAGGGCGACGGAGCGTGTTTCGAAGGGCGCTACCGCTATGCCCGGTCTTCGGTGAAGGCGATCCGCGCCCATGCGCCGCGCGATGGCGAACTCCACCGGATTGCGGATACGTTGGCGGCGATCCAGCGGTTGAACTTCTACCAGCTCGGGGCCGGCATCACCCATCGCGGCCGCTATTATCACGAATATAGCATGACGATCGACGTCGAGCGGTCCGGTCCTGTCGAAAGCGCGATGACCGACGGTGCCGAAGAGGTGGTGGTGGAGGCGCTGCGCGACCTCGCACGGTGGCTCTATCGCCAGCTCGAAGCCGAATATGCGTATCAGACGGCCGACGAGCAGGTCGATGCGGCGATCATCGCCAATGACTACAGCTTCACCGATGACGGTGTGCGCTTCCCATGACGCGGCCCCCTGTCATCGCTGCATGGGGCGCCGGCGTCGATTCAACCGCGATGATCATCGAACTGGCGGAACGGGGAGAGCCCATCGACATGGTGCTGTTCGCTGATCCAGGGTCCGAAAAGAACCAGACCTATGTCTTCATCCCGCTGTTCCGCGCCTGGATGGAGGAACGCGGCATCCCCTCAGAGATCGTTCGGTATCAGCCGCGCCATTTCAAACACTGGCCGCCCTATGCGACCATTGCCGAAAATATGCTCACTAACGCGACGCTCCCTTCGGTCGTGTTCGGTGGGGGGTCCTGCTCGCAGAAATGGAAGGTGGCCCCCCAGGAAGCGTGGACGGCGGGCTGGGAGCCGGCGCGCCGTTGCTGGGACGAAGGAGGGCGGGTCACCAAGCTGATCGGCTACGATGCTTCAGCGCGCGATACGCAGCGTTACCGCCATGCGCTCGTCTGCGAGGATCCGCGCTACCACTACCGTTATCCGTTGCGCGAATGGGGATGGGATCGCGCGCGGTGCGCGGCGCGGATTGCAGCCGCGGGTCTGCCCGTTCCCCCCAAGTCGAGCTGCTTCTTCTGCGGCGCGATGAAGCCGGACGAAGTCATGGACCTGTCGATCGATGAGCTGCGCGTCATCGTGTTGATGGAGGCACGCGCGCGGCCACGTTTGCGCAATGTGCAGGGTTTGTGGCGCAAGCCGGTGCTCGGCTGTCGCGGTGCGATCCCCCGTCCCGGCAGCATCACCGAGTTTATCCGCGAGCGGGGGCTGCTGCCACCGTCCGAGATCGACCAGATCATGGACATCGCGCCAGACGCGCTTTTGGATTTTCAGGCGGCGCAAGCCGCCCTTCCTGTCGAGAAGCGGACGCCGATGGGCGACTGGCTCTACGATTTCCAGCACGCAGCTGCAGCGCTGCGCACCACAACACGCCTGCCTGATGATCCCGAGCGCGCATCAGCCAGGTCGCGTTTCAGCCAAGGAGGACCGGATGCCACGCTATAACCACCTTGTCACGATCGCCTTCAGTATCGTTTCGGACCACGAGCGCGGCGAGGATTTCACGCCAGCGATGCTCAAGGAGGCATTGTTCGCGCGGATCCGTGACCTCGACACTAGCACCGACGGGGTCGAGTGGCTCGAAGCGGTCGGCGCGCCATGCGACACCTATGAGGAAGAGCCGCCTGTGGTCTCCGATCGCTGACACCAACGACGGTTGCGCGAACGATGGCCCGCGTCGGACCATCTCGATCAGGTCAGCGATCGTGACGACAGCGGGCGCAAGCACGGGCACGAACTTGCAGCGTTCTCGACCATGATGACGCCATCTCACCCCGCGTTGGTCTCGCCCTTAAATCGTCCAGTATCGGTGCGAGGAGGTCGACGCGCCTTGCGCCATAGCGCGCCTGACCACTCCCGTTGGACGAGCGGCGCAGTGAGCCGATCTTGAACCATTTGCTCTGACCTCGAAGATCCGCTTGTGCGGACGCTGCCTGTCATGGTGCGGGCACCAGATGACGATGCCGGTGCCATGCCGGATTGGGGGTTATGACACCGCCGAGTGCAAACGGGTGACAGCGCGATCCGAAGCCCCAGATCTCGCGATCAGCGCCTGCGAGGGGGATTTTGGGCTCACCGTCTGAACCGACAGCCTCGCCGCCAGAGGATGCGGCACATGGGCGGTCGCGAGGGCCTGGCAACCCTTTCGCTGCGGGCCGTGTTGCCGCGTGCCGCGGCTGCCCGCTCCACCCCGCCACGAAAGGGTTTCCCTCGGCTGCGCCTCGGTGCCTGACCCTCTCGATCGACCGCCCAGGAGGTGCGCATCCGGCGGAGAGGCCGCCGGTTCAGAACCGAAAGGCAAGCCAACATGTCCACCTCGCTAGCAGCCGCCTTGGCGGCACTGGAACTGGGCCATCTCGAACCTGCCGCCGAAGAACTGTCGGGCATGGCGCCACCGCCGATCGAGGCCCTCGAGCAAACCGTCACCGCCATCTGGAGCGACCTCTTCACGACGATGACGAACACGTCGATCGAACGCGACATCGAAGATCTCGGCTGGAGCCTGGTCAATCTCTTCCACCGCGCCGCCGCCAAGAAGCATGGGCTGGTCGACCGGCTGACCGACGACATTCGGCTCCTCCTCGCCGAACAGGACGGCTCGGAGATCAGCACCAACGACCTGGAGGAGAAGATCGACCTCGCCAAGAAGGTCGAGGAATCCGCAGGCGCCTTCGAGGTCATGCGCGATGTCGCTGCCGCTCACTATATGCGCGAGACGGGGCGGTCCTGGGTTCCCTCTTCCGGCAACCGCATTTCGCTGGGCGTCACGGCCGCGATCGTCGACGGCAACGCCTTCCTGCGGGCACGTCGCGAACGTCGCCTCGAGGCCAATACTGCCCGCGGCACGCCGGTTGTGTTCGCAGGTGGCCGCCTGACCTTTGCCAATGATGCTGACCTCAAGACTTTCGCTGACAATCTGCTGGCGACGCTCAACAAGGTCCGCGCCCATGTCGGCGACATGTACCTCGTCCATGGTGGCGACATGAAGGGCATCGAGCGGCTTGCAGCCTCCTGGGCCGAACAGAAGGGCATCCAGCAAGTGCGGTTCGGTCTCGATCGCAAGCTGGGGGATCGCGCTGGCTTCCGCCGCAACGAGCAGATGCTCTCGCTCAAACCCCGGTTCGTCATCGCATTCCAAGGCAATGGTGTGACCGAACGGCTCGTGATCGAGGCGAAAGCCCGCAACATCCGTGTCGTTGACCGGCGCGGGCCGCTCGGCGCCCCTCCGGCATCCCTCAAAGCCGAGGGCCGTCAGCGATCAAGCTGACGGCCAGGGGAGCACCCTGACGTGGGTGCCTTCCCCCTTTTTTTAGCCTCATCGGGAAAGAACGCCCGCCAGCCAGAGGGGAGGTTGCGACGGCGTGAGCGGGCCGCGCGGGATCGCCGGCTCGGCTTGAAACCATCCCTACTGGAGACATGAAATGGATCATGCAGCACCGCTGACGCCGGTCAATATCGACTGGGGCGCCGTCATGGCACGCCACGCCGCTTACGAGGCGAAGACCGCCTCGCTCATGCCATTGAACAAGGCTGCGCTGTTCGATGCGTTCCAAACTGTCGGTATCACCTTGGTCACGGTGGCTTTCGACGGCGGTGGCGATTCCGGTCAGATCGAAAGCGTTGATGCCGTCGCCGGCGACGAACCGGCGGATCTGCCCCAGGTGCAGATTACCCTGCTCAAGGCGCAGCCGGATGGCTCCGGAACTGAGACGGCGATCATGTCAGTCGCCGACGCTATCGAAGACCTTGCGTATCAACTCCTCACCCAAAGCCATCCGGGCTGGGAGAATAATGACGGCGCCTATGGCGAATTCCGCTTCGACGTGTCCGCCCGGACAATCACGCTCGATCACAACGACCGCTACACCGCGGTCGAATCCTTCGAGCATGAATGGTGAGGAGGGTGTGATGGGACATTGCTATCACCACGCGCTGTCGTCGGTTCGTAAATGGGGCGGCGTGGCCGAGGATTATCTGCCGCTGCATCAGTGGTTCGATGAATCGAAATCCATCACCGCCGATTATCGGCATCGTGCGCTGCGGCACCATGCCGAAGGCATTTTCATGCTCGAGCGCTTTTTCGGCGCCACCATCACCATTTCGACTGGACGCCAGGTGCCGGTTCGGTTGATCGGCGAGCAGCACGTCATGGAAGACCTCGGTTTCATTCCGAGCTTTGTCGACTGGGTTCGGTGCATCCAGCCCAAGCCCTGGATGGGCCGCGCGCAACCGATCCATACCGTTGTCGACCCATTCGCCGTGGCCGATGGCAATGCCACCGAGCGCGCGACAGCGTAATGGCTTCGCATGCGGCGGGGCAGACGCGCCGCATCCGGGCTGGTGAGTGCGGCCCGGAAGGTCACCTCCTCTGCGATGAGGTGACCTCGGCCGCTCTGTCCTGATGTGCCGCAGGCGGGGCTTTGGCAGTTGACCGTTGTCCTTCGCGCTTGTCGATCCGCAAGGCCAACACCAACGCCAGGCAGCAGTGAAGGCCATCATGCCATCTCTGGGAATTCCGCAGCGCTCTATCTGCCGTGTTGCTGACGCTTGGGGCCGAAGTGTGGGGCAGATGGAGAGAGCTGTACCAACTCCGGTGGAGATTGTGGGGATCGTGGGCTGACGGGGCGGGGATAGACGACGTCCGGCATGGTTTCCGTCAGATCGTGCCGGCAGTGAGGAATAACCCCTTCTTATTCACCTGCCCCCTAAGTCGGCCGTCCAGCGTCTCCAACCCGCGAACCTTCGGGCCGAGTTGCCGTGTGCCACGGCTGCCCGCACCACCCCTCGTTTCGGGGTTTCCCTGCGCGCTGTCGCGCTCCGGTGGAGGCGCTGTCCTGGCCGCCTTTTTCGGGGATCAGTCGAAGGGATCATCCCTCGGCCGACAGAAAAGGAAACCTCGACATGCAGAACATCGTCATCCTCGCCGGCAACGTCGGCGCCACCCCCGAAGCCCGCACCACGCAGGGCGGCATCAGGATCACCCATTTCAGCCTCGCGACTTCGCGGCCCAAGCGCGACAGCGACGGCAAGGTCATCAAGGATCGCGACGGCTACCGCGTCGAAGACACCGAATGGCACCGGATCACCTGCTTCAACGGCGTCGGCAAGACCGTTGAGGAATATGTCGACAAGGGCATGAAGGTGATGGTCCGCGGCCGCATCCATTACACCAGCTGGACCGATCAGGACGACATCAAGCGCTACGGCACCGAGATCATCGCCGACGAGGTGACCTTCCTAACCCGCGCCAAGCCGGCGGATCGCTCGGGCAACGACATGCCGGATGACGAAGAGATTCCCTTCTGAAGCCGGATCGGCCCGGTGGCATCTGCCACCGGGCCTTTTTCATGTGAGGATCGGCACATCGATAGCTTCGGCCTGGCGCTCTATCCAACTTCGGCAGGCTTCGAGCTCAGGTGAATAGGAATTCTCGCCATTAGGCCGATGCTTAATCGCGCCAGACAGCGGGCATTCAGCCTATGACGTGGTCTGGGACAAAGCGGCCATTCGCGGTGTCGCTACCGGGCGACCGATTATGCCATTACCTGCCGATCGGTTAGCGCGCTTGGAAGCTGTCATATACTCCGAGAAATCCTTATCCCTTCGCGGCTTTGCCCGGCGCCGCCTGCTCTGACTCGGGTGGCATCTTCGCATAGTTTAGGGACCAGCGGAGCAGCAGCTTCCCGCCACAGTCGCAGGGAATGGTGCCCCACTCGTGCTTGGCCATTTTTTCGATCGAGGCGGAGGTCACGAAGTGCGTCCTTCCGCACAAGCATTCCAAGTCGTGCCCACGTCTGGCGAACTCATATTCGCCATCACTGATCTCGACATCCCATGTCTCGGCGCATACCGGATTAATGCAGCTGACGATCTTGCCCTCTGGAAGGCATCGCATCCGGCGCTTGTTGGTCGCGCCGCACAGGCACTCGAACTTGACCTCTTTACCAAGCCCTGTGGAGATCATCGTGCCGGTTGCGATGCGCTCGATCTCGGCTAGCGCTACTTCGACCTGCTTTCTGATTTTGGCGGCGTCTCCATATGCCTCGACCTGATCCGCCTTGTTGACCGGCAAATTGGCGTGCAGCGCCACGTTGGAGAGGGCGTTCCAGAGCTTCTGGACATAGTTCGCCTTGAAGCCGACCTGGGTGCCAATCTTGATATATTCCTGCGCCTCGTAATCTTCCCGTGTCGGCTCGAGGCCATTCGGCAATGGATGGCGGCTCATCGAGAGCGTGTAAGTGTCAGCCACATGGGGATCGACGCCCTCAGTCAGTATCTTGATCACGCGAGCCGGCTGCCAGCGGATCTCGTCATGCGAGATATAGTCATGCATGGCGCGAAGCCGCTCATAACAAATTCGCTCTAAGGCGAGCCGGCACTCCAGCGCAGCATAGGTCAGGTTGCGCGAGGAACCTTCTTCGAGTTGTGTTCGGATGGTGGCGATGCTTTCACGCAGGTCGATCATTTAGCTTAAATAGCATGGAAGATCGGGGCAGACATGGTCCAGGTAAGGGTATTGAAGGCCAATCCCTCTCTTTTGGCAGTTTCCGCCAGGAGCAGGCGTTTGCGGTGCACGATCTGAATCGGCTCTGGTCGGATGCGGCCGCGCCGTTGGCACTCGGCCGGCTCAGCTGGCACGCAGATTCGTCAGCCAAATCCTTAGCGTCCGGCCAACCTGCCAGACAGTTAGCAGCAGATTGGTTGTCTGAGAGGGATCAATGAAGTCGGTGCTTTGTCAGTACGACCTGTCACTGCCGCGTGGCACGATGAAATTCTTTGAAAAAACAAAAGGATTATCAATGATTGCGAGCTGATACGACGGAGTTCATGGTATTCAAACCCACGATGCAAGGCCAGCTTTTACTGGTCTGCTGGCCCCTCTGTCTCCTCGCCTTCGGAACCACCTTTTCCGATGTCCGACATCTCTGCACCAAGCTCTTGGGCAAATCCGATCAGTGCGTAACGAAGCACTCGCTCAAGCCCAATGAAAGTGGGGGCTCTATACAAGATCTTAGCAAGCTCCTTGTCTTCCTCAATGACCGGCTGACCATGCTGCACCTCCGCACCATCATTTCTCGCCGCAATCCAAGTGCCGAACGGTCTGCCAGTATGAACCGACTTGCTGCGCAAGTCATAAGCTGCGCCGAGCCGTTGGGAGAAATTGTCGACCCGAAAGGCGGAGAATGCATCAGTCGCCTCGGTCCGTTCGAAGAAGCCCTGATCGATGTAAGACGCTATCGCTGACACGAACCGCCGCTTGATGCCGCGCAGCTTCCCGCGAAGCTGAGAGGCCAATGCTTTCCCACCCTCCATCTCCTGTTCAATCCGCCCGAGCGCCGTTCGCGTCTGCTCGTCGAGATGCTCTGCCTCAACGAAGGGCTTGTGGTTGGCAATGATCTCTCCCGCGGTGATCAGATGGAGATATGCAACCTCCGGATCGTCCTCGATCGCCTGGAGCGCGCGCTGATAAAAACGCGCGGCTGCCATGAATGCCGATCGTGCCGCTGCGTCCGGATGATCGCCAAGGAAGAGCATCTGCATCCTACGTGCTTCCGAGATATCGAGCGGCACGGGATGGTCGGCCCGCAGCTTGGAGCCGATGTGCGGGAGTGACGGATTGTTCGGAACCGCAAATGTGGAGAGATCGGGAACGCCGAAGCTTCCCGACATCTCCAAGGGGCCGTGGGTTTCGAACTTCTTGCCGAAAAGCACGCTGAGCACCGCAGCGACAATTTGGCCCGCTGGCTCGTAGTTGGGAACGACAAACCCGGGCAGTTTGGGCGACCGCACCGTTCTGAAAGAGAGCACGAGGGCCGTCCGCGAAAGTGGTGTATCCTCGCGAAACCAATCGCGCCGCCCCGCATGAAAGGGCGGCCATGCGTGCGTGATGAGCAAATTGGGGGAAGAGAACTCGCCGGTGAAGCGTGATGCACTCGAGATCAGGATCTTCTGAATCGACTCGTCTGGCCTAAGATCGACCCCAACGACGGGCTCCGACGCTGGCTGCCTACTGTCCTGATCTGATCTCTCCATGCGTCATGGATAAAGGTAAACCCGTGTTGCCGCCATCATGTCGTTGGCGGTTCATAAGCCGGCTAGAGGGTCCGGGTTAGGCCAGCGCGCTCAACCTGGATTTTTAGTTCAAGCTCATGGGCTTCTGACACTCCAAGGCTGACCAGTCGTCCAAGCATCGTGTCGATCCGGCCGCGCTCGGCGTGATCGCGGTTGTAGAGAGTGGGATCATCGAGCGACACCGATTCTAACCATTCTGCGACCTTCCGGCCGATCGCAAGCTCGTGCCAAATGGCCCGCTCTCCGCCCGTCGCCGAAAGCCATGTTTCAACCGCAAACAGGAGAAAGTCGAGGTGCCGCGATCGGGGTGCCACCATGAGGGTATTCATCGTGCAGAGCGCGATAAATGCCGTCGGTCCACCCGACAACATCGGTCGCAGCGTCTCAAGCAGCGGATCGATCCGATCGAAGATAGCCGGAACGAGGTAGCTCCTGGCGTTCGAAACCAGATTATATTCGTTCATCAACATGACGCCGATCGTCGGACCGGATTCGAAGTCGATCCCCAAATCCCCGGGTCTGCGGTCCCAGGACCAGCGATCCAGTGCCATAGTTCGGGTGACCAGCTGCCGCCGTATCTCACACAGACGATCGGCCGGGCGAGCCCGATCATTAAAATAGGCAGCATCGGCGGCTCGCGTGAGCGTGTCGGCGACGTCGCAGAACGATCGGTCCGGAAGTTCGAGAATGGGTGTCAGGATGTAGCCGAGCCGCGCCGGGGTCGCGTCCATGATGACCGCCGCGGTCAGCAGATAGAATTGGCTGTTCCAGTCGTCGGGCGTCCGATCCAATTCTGCGTCTGCAGAATAGCCATGCGCGTTCAGCCGCGCCGACCACGGCGCATAGGCGTCGACGACCTGCTCGTACCAGGCTGGTCTCGGACGCCCGTCGGTATTGAGGAGCGCGAGCCATTTCGCGATGCCCTGGGCATCGACATGGATGGAGGCCTTCTTCGGCTCCGGCGCCCATTCGTTTTCATCCCTTTCGAACTCTATGCGGGCCTGGTCGCGAGAGAGGATCGCGCGCGGCCGATTGCGCAGCGATGGCTTATCGTCAGGAAGGACGGGCCATGCGGGCTCCGGCCCGCCCTCGAGCCAGGTGATCTCCGCGGCGATGACGTCGCCAGCAATGCCTGCCTTCTCGGCCTCGTAGGCAGCCTCGTCGGCAGCATCCTCGTCAAAGGGAGCCCATCGCCATCGCCGGGTGGCGAACGCGATCCGAATGGCGGACTTGAGGAGACGCGGATCCGTCTCGTCGATGCGGGCCCGCCCAGCAGCGAAGGCGGGAACCGCCGCTCGGTCGCTGCGGGCGGCGGCCGCCACCAGGGCGTCGCGATCCGTCGCCAGCCTGCGCCGACGCCAGAGGTGGATCAGGGCGCAGATGCCCATGCCCGGGCGATTGACGCCGAGTGTTTCGCTCGAACCATAGGGATCGACCACTTCCCTCAAAGCCTCAGCGATGACGGCCCGCACCCAGCTTTCATGCTCATCGAGAAGCGCATCGTCGCCATCGCGCGCCACGAGCATGGCTGTGGCGATCAAGCGGGTCGACCGCGACTTGAGATAATCGGTGTCGGTGCCATCGGGGAGGTCGCCCCCGGCATAGATCACCGCCTCGCGCGCGACCTCCGCCGAGCCCTTGGCGGGATCGTTCGTCGCTAGCTGGATCTTCGCTTCGGTATTGCTCGAATGGACAAGCACCTGACGCCGAGCTTCGAGCCTTGCGAGATGATCGGCCTCCGCTGGCGGCGACTTGTAACCGAGGCCGCCCACCACCTGGACCCAATTGGCGATGTCGAGCATGTTGAGGACATAAGTCCCCATGAACGCTGGATCACTGAAACTTGAGTCGTCGCCAAAGGGTTCGAGCGCGTCGACGGCGGACTTGAGCAGTGCGCGCAGGTCGCGTCCGGCTTCATCCTCACCCAGATATTTCGGAACGAGCTGCTCGAGTGTGATCTGGCGCGACTGGCGTTTCGCAAGGTCCGCCAGCTTGACCCGACCGGTCGGCTCTTTCTGTACAAACAGCATAAGCCCCAATGCTTCATGCGTCGAACGCACGCGGTCATTGGCGAGCAGGTCCGGATTGGCCATGAACGGAACCAGTGCGTCCCGCGTCGCGGGCCAATGAGACAGGAGAACGTCGACCGCAATCATCAGATAGGCGGCGCAACTCCCCTCCGGTCCGAGGATGTCGCGCAGAACCGCTTGGATATTCTCGCCCTTGTCGAGCCGCTCCTGCGACCAGGCCTCAAGCGCCATGAGTCCCGATGCCGCCGAATATTCACGCGCCTGGCCACGGGTCCAGAAGTAGGTCTGGACCCACGGGAAAAAGCGCGGCTTTCCATCAAATATGATCGTGTAGCCGTTGGTCTGCGTCGTCTTGCCCTCAGCGTGACCATCGACTGCCGCCGCGACGAGCTTCCGAATGAGCGCGAGGCCAATTTCGGGATCGGCATCGAGCAGATCGAGAAACGGCGGCTGCGACGGCGATGGCGGCATATAGTCGGTGTCGGAGAAGCTGAGCACGCGGCCCATGGAATCGCGTCGCGAACGCCCTTCTCGCGGCCGCTCGATCAGGCTGGCCACGATCAGCGCGGCGAGTTCGACCGGCGCCACCTTTGCCAGCGCACTGCTGAAAGGCCGGATTTCCTTCGCCTTGTAATAGTCGTTTTCTTCCGCCGCGGTCGCCAGGTAGGCCTTGGCCTCATCCGGTGCATTGGCCGCGAGCAAAAGCGTCATCACCCGGAGATCTTCGATCATCCGCTGACGCACCTGACCTTCGAGCCTCGGCACGTCGGCAGGAGACGGGATGGTGATCGCAGTGGTCCGCAGATCAAGCTGGATCAGCCATTTGAACAGCATCCTGGCCGCCGCCTGCCCATAGGCAGAGACGGTCATCGCAAGAAAAAACTGGATCTCGACCAGCTTGACGACAGCGCTAATCGCCTGGATCGGGATTTCCGCTTCGTGGGCGAAACACCACATTAGGACCGCGGGCGCCGAGGGCGAAGTCGCGGCGCGAAGGGACGTCTGTCCTTCGGGGACATTGACACCAGCAGTCCGCATCTGCGCGAACAACGCAGTGATCGACATGGTCTCGACCGCGGTGATCACGGTGCAGAGCTCGACAAGCAGTGCGCCGCCCTGCGCCAGCAACGCTGCGCTGCACCGCGCGAGCAGTTCGGCCGACAGCTCCGACCTTACGATCGCCAAGAGAGCTTGCCGCCGCCACGCATCATGGGCGCCGGTGCGACACAGGGCCGCAAGCAAGGCCTGCCAGTCCGAACCATCCGTGCCCTTTTCAAGGGCGAACCGGCCCGCAAACTCGATACCGCGCGCGACGCGCGGCGACGGCGGAACCGTGAGATCCAGACCATCGAGCAGCGACAGGTCTTCGTTGAGACGCGCACCGATCGCCCAATCACGCAGCACGTCATGGTAGAATGCGAGCTTATCCCGCGTCAGCTCGTTCAAGGTCAGGCTGCATAGCAGGTGATCGCGCGCCGGCGAGTCGGTTGCGGCGTCGATCGTGTCGCGGCCGGCAAGCGTCGCTCCGGCAAGGTCGGCCAGGATACGCTGCGCGGCTCGCACATCTTCCAACTTCGCGCCGTCAGCACTTTGCCACCAATGGTCGGCGAGCGCCGCCTCGGTGCGGATATCGACGCTGCTGGGCACCTTGAGCAGCTGGGTCAACCGATAGAGGTTGCGGGCAATGGCCGCGGCCGGATGGTCGGCCGCCAGCAGTACGCGCAATTCCGGCGCCAGCGCTATGAGAACCGCGACCTCATCGTCGTCGAGTTCGCCGACAATCACCTGATGCGGGGCACCGAGCACAGCCAGCGCATCCTCGGCGAGCCAATCGCCCCCTTCGACGCCCTGATCCGGCCTGGTCGAGATGACGACGGAGAAACCCTCTATGCCAGCGACCTCGCGCAGCACATCGTTGACGGTACGGCGCCGCTCCGCCGTGGCAAACATCTCAACGCCGTCGATAAACAGCACGCCGCCACCGCTCGCCGCGATATCACCGAGGAATTCCCTTGCGGTGCCTGGCACGTCGAGGCGCTGGCCAAGCGCGGCCCAGCCACCATCGGGTGTCCCGATAGGATCGAGGACGATCACATGCCCCTCGCGCGCCTGACGTTCCGCGAGATGACGCAGGACCCAGGATTTGCCGACGCCCGGCTTGCCGGTGATCTCGATGAGGCGATGCGCGTCGCGCGCTGCCTCCACCACGGTCAAAACGTCAAGGCGCGGCAGGGTGGTGCCGCCGACGCTTGTCCCGATGTCCGCCAATGCATGCCGTGTCATCTCGCCAAGGCGGGCCCGCGCAAGCGTGAAGTCGCGATTGCCCGCCAAGCGGAAACCCCGCGACTTCAAGGTCGCGATCAGCGCGTCGCGCGTGATCGAACCGCCAGCCTTGCCCGTTTGGATGACCAGCTCGATGAGATTGCTCCAGAGCGCGGTGATCCGGTCCGCATCCTCTGGCGCAAGAACTTGGGCGGCGATCGTCAAGGCATGGGCGCGAGCCTGCGGCGCCCCGGATTCGAAATCAAACTCCAGGATCAGGAACCGGCGAATGATGTTCCAGATGACCTCTTCGTCGTCGGTGATGCCGTTCGCGACAAGATGAGTCCGAAAGGCCTGTGCGAAATTGCGCATCTGCTCGCTGGCGACGCCCTTGAGCGTCAGCCGTGCGAAGAAATCGGTGCCCGTCTTGCTCGTGCGGGCCCATTCGAGCACGTCCTGATAGGGACCGGAAATGGCGAAGCTGGTCCGCTGCGTCGCGGCCGCGAACAGATGGCGGTCGGTCGGACGCTCCGCCGGCGCGCTGCGGGCGATCTGCTCGCAGATGCTCTTGAAGATCGGATCCTTGGGCGCGAATGTCGCGGTGCGCTTCGACTGGATCTCAAGGATCGAGCTGCCCTTGTCCGACACGCCATGAACGATCAGATCGTCGAGCGCATAGCCCTCGCTCTCGCCCTGAAATTGAACCCGATTGATCCGAGCGTCCGGCAAACCGCGCGCTTCACTGCCCGCGAGCATCTGCAGAAGATAGAAAGCGCCGAGTTCCCCCTCTATATAGGTTCCAGCGCCCCCGCGCCCGACCGGGCTAGAGCCTTCTTCCTCATCCTGTGCAGCCTTGGCCGGCTCCTGGTCCATCGCGCTCGATCATCTCTTCGCGGCTGTGATGCCGTCCATCGCTCCCAATAGCGTGAGCATGGTTCCAAATCGACTGGTTTCGCACGCCGTTTTGAGTAATCCACGCCTCGACATCTATACTTGGGGGAAGGAACATGGCCAATATTCGCGCGTGGCTCGACAAGGGCGACAAGTCGTCGGCCCGGATGGTCGAGCTTCTTCCCATCCTCATCCGCCAGGCTCGGCTCGAAAAGCCAATTACTTATGGCGACGTCGCGCGCGAACTTGGCGTTCACCACCGCGCCGTACATCATATCGCGGGCTATATCGGCTACACGCTGAGCGCGGTGGCGGATCGCCGCGGCTGGACCCGGCGGTGCCCGCCGCCGCTGCACGCGCTGATCGTCAACGACATTACCGGCCTGCCGGGCCGCGGCATCGATGGGTTTCTCTCCGACCTATATCAGAGCGCCGAAACCAATACTGAAAAGCTCGCCGTTCTGAAGGCGGTCTATGCGCAGGCGCATGCCTATGCCCATTGGCCAGAACTGTGCGAGCTGCTTGAGATCCCCCTCGATGGCGACGCGTTGGCCGATGCCGTCGAAAAAGCCCGCCAGGCGCGTGGCAGAGGCGGCGAGGGGCCGGATCATTTGGCGCTCAAAACCTATGTCAGCGAGAATCCCCATGTCGCCGGGCTGGCGCAGGGCAGCCAGAACGGCACGGTCGAATGGCCGACCGCTTCGGGCGACAGGATCGACATAGTCTTCGAACGGCGCAGTCTTCGTCTCGCGGTCGAGGTCAAGCCTTTTCATGCGCCGGAAGGCGACATGCTGCGCGGCGTCTTCCAGTGCCTCAAATATCAGGCGGTGCTGACGGCCGAAGCCGCCCTTGCCGATGAAGCTGTCGAAACGCGCGTCCTCCTGATACTAGGTGGACCGGCATCCGATGATGTCATCAGCGTCGCCAATCGGCTGGGAATCCCGCTGCGTGACAATGTCCGTTTCGCGGGCGACCGGAGCGGCGCGTCATAGCTCCATCTGTTCGAACATGCGATCGACGCGCGCGACACGGTCGGCCTCGCGAAATGGCGGAATGTCCCAAGCGCCGAGCGGCTCTGGCTGAGGCAGGATGAAGCGCACGAACGAAAGATCGATCGTGACCGCCGACGGCGCCGCGCCCGATCCGTGGCGCGTGCGCATCTCGTCGTCCGATTGCTCGACGACCGCCTCGCGAAAGATGGTACGCTCCCGCTGCCGTAGTGCCGCCCATGCCGTAGCAGAGGCTTGCAGGAGCGGCTCGGGCATGTCGGGCGCAGCAAGCAGGACGGCATGCGCGGCCTCCCACTGAAGGTCGTTGATGAGCTCGACGTCGGAAGGATCATCGAGCTGAACGACTCCCCGCGCATCGGCCGCGACTTCATAGGCGGCGGCGTCGAAACCGAACAGCGCGAGTCGTGGTCCGAGCGGCAGGAACAGCTGCAGCCCAACATTGGCATATCCCGTCACGCTGATGTGTTGACCTTCATAGAGCCGGTTGTGGAAGACCACCGGCGTGTCGGAGGCGATGAACGGGACCACGCTGCAATTTTCGACCAGCACGAGCTTCAAGTCGGCGAGCAGGCTGGCGCCGATCGTCGTATAGCCCATCAGCTCGGACACCGCGTTCGTTCGCCTGATGCGCACGCGATCGAGCGCTTCAACGATCGCGCTATTCCCTTCGAGCTCCGCCTTCGTGCGCAGGATCGACTTGGCGACCTTCTCCGAGCCCTCATTGTGCTGCTCGGCCGCGCCGACCGTGCGGGCGTGCTGCATGCCGAGATAGAAGAACAGCCATTCATGATCCTGGCTGCATGCTGCAGGCAACCGCCGGTCGCGAACGACCGAGCCGAAGATCCGGGCAGCGTGCCCCTCGATATCTCCGAGAGCTCGCTCAATACGGCCATCCTTGCCGTAGAAATAGTCGCGGCACGCCTGACCTTTGATCGGCGCGCCAGGAATGAACTTGCGACGGTCGATGACGAAGATGCCGATCCGGTTGTCACCCTCGCGTGCGAACAAGCGCATGTACATCTGCGGCACATAATGATGGCTCTTGTTTTGGGGCATGCGCGCGTCGGACCAAAGACTGCTAAGGGCGAATCATGACGATTTTCGCGCGCCGTCGAATCCAGTCAATGCTTGATGCGCTCACACCCGTCCTCGGACCGGAAAAGGGCCGAGACCTCCTGCGCCGGCTCAACGATTCCAAGCAGGTCGAGCAGGCGCTGCCCGCGGAAATGGAACTTGCCCTGCTCTGGGCGATCCAGTCGCTCGGCGACCTGGAGATCGAGCCGGAATGGTGGGGCGACAGCCGGCGACCCGATGCGATTACCGATGCCTTCGTCGAAGGGCGCACGACTGCCATCGAGATCGCGGCAACGACCGACAACGCGATTTCGGGCGAGGAGGACATGGACGCGATCGCGGTCCAGATCTCCGAGGTTGCCAGCCGCGCCAGCAAGGGCACCGGCGACTATCTCTATTTCCGGTATCGCGAAGAGAGTGGATATGTTGACGGTCACTACATCCGCCGTAGGCTGGCGCCACGTGGCTATCGTCTCACCGACGATGAGCGCGCGGCGATAACGCACTGGGTCGGTTCGGGTCAGTCCCGCTCGGCACGACTGCGCCTCCAGGCCAAGGGGCTCGACGTCGAGATCGAGCACACTGAGCGCAAGCAGACACGCTACCACAACCTCTATTCTTCGATGCCGCCGGAAACGCATTCACTCGAGGACAACCCGCTGTTCGACTTGCTGGTGCGCAAGGCCAAGCAGTTGCGGGCGGCTGCGGCCGGCACCCTGCGTGTCCTCTTCGTCGCCGATGTCGGATCGACCTTGCTGCGGCGGGTCGGGCGCTTCGGTGAACTCGACCATACCCGCCGGTTCGTATCGGCGCGCGAGATCATTCTCCACTTTCTCGCAGGTCGCGGTCGCAACGTCGATGCCGTCGTCACCTTCTCGCCGTTCAAGGAACTGCAGAGGTTCAACGGCTTCAATCCGGACGGTCGCAAGCCTCGACGCTGGACCGTCGCCTTCTTCGGCACACCACAGTTGCCGGAACCGCCGCCCGCGCTCGAAGTGATGGCGGGGCTGCTGCCCGATCCCCACTATGAGGGCTATCAGGCGCGCTCCCTCTTTCGCCAGGGTGCATTCTCCCCCTTAAGGACAGGACAATATCTTGGGATGACCGTACGATCCAATCGCGGCTCCGGCCGGTTCAGTGTCGAATTCCCGGCACGGATGCTCCTCGATCTGCTCGCCGGCAGGATGACCGAAGAGCGCTTCCGCCAGCAGCTCGACCCACGCGACGAAGGGCGGAACATTTTCAAGACCTGGCTGGATCTGGGCTTCACCATTAGCGCCGCCGAGCTGGCGCCTCGCAGCGTCGATGAAGATGACGATCACCTGATCCTGCACTTCACTGACGATCCTGCCGCAAGGCCGTTCAAGCTGCCGGAACAGCCGGCCGAAGATGCATCCGGAGGCGCCCCAGCTTCGCACCGGGATGCCAGCGATCATTGAGGGGTATCTTGTGATTCGGACGCTCGGCGGGATGCTGGAGGCCCTTCGTCGCGCGGAGGCCCGTCGCCTCGATTAGGTAGGGTATCAAGCACCCGCATCCCTTTCCCACGGAAAAGGGATGCTTCGGTCAATGGAAGATTTCGGTTATAAGCGGACGTTCGCGGTTCTGCCGAGATCGCCCGCGGGACGAGCAACTCTGGCCGTCTTCGCTCGGGCAGCTTCCAGAAAGCCCAAACAGGATTACGAGCTTTCATTCCGGTGGCAACAGGACCGGCGGAAGATGCGTGCGCTAGCGGGGTAGTGACGCGGCGTCCGCCTACGCTAAAGAGAAGTCAGTTAAGCAGTGCGTGAGAGGTCTAATACATTGGCAATCGGCGATCCGATCAACGAACTCCACTCGACCGCGCTCTTCGCGCAACTGTCTGCACTTGATGCGAATTATGCCGACAGGGCGACGACGTTCCTCAGCGCCGTTGCACCGATTCTTGCCAGTACGATTACTCATTTCCCCTATTATACGCGCCACGACGCACATCATGGCTTTCGAGTTATCAAACGCATTGAACAGATATTGAATAAAAAGTGCTTGGAGGCAGATACCCCTGAAGCGTTGTCCGCGCCGAGCATCTATCTCCTGATCCTCGCGGCCTACGCCCATGACCTTGGCATGACTGTCTTCGACGGCGAAGCCGATCGCCTTTGTGCGGAGCTTGAAATTCCGAAGATGCCAGGCTGGGAAATCAATCCTCGGCTGCAAGCGTATCTTCGAAGCGAGCACTCCCGACGCGGCGGGTCGTACATCGCAGACAATGCGGATCGGCTTGCCGTGCCGATGCCGCTCGTGGACGCGCTCGACCGGATGATGCGGGCCCACAATCTGTCCATCGATACCCTCGAAACGGAGATATCGTCGGCCTACGCCGCTCAGGAAAAGCGGATCGACGTGCGCCAGCTAGCGATCATTTTGTGTGTGGCTGACGCGCTTGAGTTCAGCGACACACGGGTTGTCGAAGGTGTGCTTGCCGCGATCGCGGCGGACCCAAGCCCGGCGGCCCGCATTTCCTATCTGGAGAACATGAAGCACGTCTGCATCGGTGACAGCCTCGCGATCGATGATGACGGACGTGTCGTGGTTTCCGGGACGTTTAGAGACGAAGCCGCCTTGGCACTCGCCCACCGGACTTTCGACCAAATGGAAGGTTGGATACGAGGGTACTGCGACCTGGATCGGCGAATTGATCCGACCCGGCTTCGTATTCGGCCGGAGCCGTTCTTACGCACGCTTGCCTTTCCTAACGGTCGTTTCGAACGGCTCGGGGTTCGGCTCAACACACGCAACGTCATCGATCTGATCGCGTCAAACGCTGTTTGGAAGAACAGCGTCGGCCTACCGATCCGAGAACTCCTGCAGAACGCTGTGGAGGCATGTCGATATCGGCGGTATCACTCGAGCCAAGCAGATGCCTATGCCCCAGAGGTGACGATCACCTTCGATCGAGCTCGCCACGAGATTGTCGTCACCGACAATGGCTGCGGCATGACCGAGCGCGTTGTGCTCAACAACCTGCTCACGATCGGAAGCAGCCGCTCTGCAGAGCCGGGCTACCGCAGTGCAGACTATGCCCCAATCGCTCGCTTCGGCGTCGGCTTTTGGTCGGTGTTCACGATTGCGAGATCTGCCCATGTGACAACAGCCTCGTTTGAACCATACCGGGGGCGCCCGTGTGCTGCTGCGGCCGCCGATGGCATCTCGTTCGATGTCGCACTCGATGACCTGCATGACTATACCGTTTTTCGCGCTGCATCCGCGCACTGCGGGACAACTGTTACTCTACGTCTCCGGGATGATGTTGCTCTTGACGACATCTACACGCACGCAAAACGTCAGATACTGTGCTCGGAAATCCCGATCATCTTTCGGTTAGATGGCGAGCAGTCACGCTTGCCCGTTCGCCCCGAGTTGAAGGAGGATAAGCTTCTGGGGAGCCGGGCGGCGATCATCGAAGAATACGGTCTCCAGATCTTCCGATGGTTTGGGTCCAAAGGCGATACTGATGCCTGCCTGCTCCTCGCTTACCGCATGGCTAACGGGAAGCCGACATTTCTACTTGAGCCCGGGAAGTCGATTCTTAACGCTCTTCCCAGTCTCTCTAGGCCTAGCACCGGCATATGCGGCTTCGCCGCGCCGCTCCGTCTCAGGCATCTGTGTGTCGATCTGCTCCGAGTTGGCACCTACACAGCTAATCGAACGACGCCGCGCGGCATAGCCTTTTCGCTGGACCGAACCCAACTGATTGAAAACGAGGCTTCCCTTCAATTTGAGGAAGAAGTGACCGACCTGATACACGACGGCTATCGCGCCTTCCTACAAGAGACCGGCGGACAGGATCTCGCGACGGTCACAGCGCTGCGCGAGCAGGCAGCGATGCACGGCGGCAACGTCTTTGATCAATTCACCAAGGACGAGCTTTTCCAAGCGGCCCATCGCTTCCCGGATCTGGCGCCTATCAGACTTTATCCGTTATCTGAGTCGGAGCCGATCTACACTCGTCCGGACGAACTGCAGAAGATCACTGGGGTAGCCTGCTTTGTGCAACAGAGCCGGTTCGAAGGTGTAGGCGGTCAGAGGAATATCGATCCAGACGGCAAGGCAGGCGTCGGACTCACGCGCTCGCTCGCGTCGCCCCCACAGTCGAATGGGGTGGAAGTCTACACGATGGCCAGCGAGCGCTCCGCCTCATGGCTGTTTGACGCCGATCCACAAAGCACAGTCGTGTTCGCCCAAACTCCGACATACGGGGCAGTGCCAATGCAGCTTGTCAATTTGCAAGCGATCGACATTCGCCAGCCTGCTCAAGTGCTGACTGAGGTTGTTGGTCGTTGGACCGGAGCGATATACCTGCGGCACTTCGAACGTCCGAACGGGAAGCCCTACATCTTCCTCGGCCGCCATCGTATTTTGGTCAAGACCGACAGCCGCCTTGCTGTGGAGGTTGCTGGTCTGGCTCGCGATGGTCGTTTGTCGAAGCTCGCCGATATCGTGGCGGACCTCCAGGAAGATGAGGCCGGCTATCCCCCAGCGACGATCGCCGAACTGCTGTGATCCTCTGATTCCCGTGACCGATGTGACCGCTGCCCTAGATTGTTGCTGGCTGAATATCAGGCGTCATGGCAACTGTCCGGTTCGACGAGCCGATCGGCAGCTATCGTCAGGACTGTACGTTCGCCGATAAAGCTTTGAACGACCGGGTCTGGTCGGCAACCGACGCCGCGTGAGCGGCAATTATCCTCGAAACCCGGCTTTTTTGCCGGACGTTCGGCTACCGGCCATCAGCGGAAGTCTCGCGGCTTGATCTTGATGCCCTCGGTTGGCTGGCCCGGGATGATACCCGATCCTAACCGCAGATCGGGGATATAGATGTCGCGAGGGTCTCGACCGAGCGGCCGCTGCTCGCGGTCGCGCGGGTCGGGTGCCATCGGGTTCCTGACGATATCCGCACGGCTCACCCGGTAGATATCGGCGACGTCGGTGCGGCGTCCGACGCTCGCCAGCATGCCCGACAGATCATCGAGCCGCTGCGCAATGACATGGATCACCTCGCCTTCGCGCTGGACCTGACCGCGCACCCCCATCATCGACGCGCCCAGGACAGTGCGGCGGTTCTTCTCGAAGACATTGGTCCATACGACGAGATTGGCGACATCCGTCTCATCCTCGAGCGTGATGAACATCACGCCCTTGGCGCTGCCGGGCTTCTGGCGGACCAGCACCAGCCCGGCCAGTTCGATCCAGCGCCCGTCGCGCGTGGTGCGCAACTGCTCGCAGGTGATCATCCGGCGCGCCTTGAGCTCGTCGCGCAGGAACGCAACCGGATGCGCGCGCAGCGACAGACCTGAGGCGCGATAATCCTCGACCACCTCCGCGCCTTCACCCATCTCGGCCAGGATGACGCTGGGCTCAATCGCTTCCTCGCGCAGCTTGCCGGCCCGCTCGTCCGCTGCTGCGAACAGCGGCAGCGCCGCGTTCCCGAGGCCCTTCACCGCCCAGAGGCCCGATCGCCGGTCGGCGCCGAGCGATCCGAACCCGTCGGCATCGCCAATCCGGTCCAGCGCGCCGCGCCCGACACCGGCACGGTGCTGGATTTCCTCGATGCTGGTATAGGGCCTGCCGCCCCGCGCGGTGATGATCGCCGCTGCATCCGCATTGGCCAGATCGCGCGCCATGCGCAGGCCGAGCCGCACCGCCTTGTAGCGACCGCGGCCCTCTTCAAGCGTGCAATCCCAGCGACTGGCATTGACGTCGATCGGGCGGATCTCGACGCCATGCTCGCGCGCGTCGCGCACGATCTGCGCCGGGGCATAGAAACCCATCGGCTGCGCATTGAGGAGGCTCGCGCAGAAGGCGTCGGGATGATGGCATTTCATCCAGGACGAGGCATAGGCGATCAGCGCGAAGCTGGCGGCATGGCTTTCGGGAAAGCCATAAGAGCCGAAGCCTTCAATTTGCTTGAAAGTTTTCTCGGCGAACTCCTGATCATAGCCCCGGCCAACCATGCCGCTGATGAGCTTGTCGCGGAAATGGCTGACGCCGCCTGTTAATTTGAACGTCGCCATCGCACGGCGCAGCAGGTCCGCCTCGCTCGCCGTAAAGCCGGCGCATTCGATCGCCACGCGCATGGCCTGTTCCTGAAAGAGCGGCACGCCCAGCGTCTTTTCCAGCACGCGGCGCAATTCCTCGGTCGGATAGGTCACCTCCTCCTCGCCGTTGCGACGCCGACGATAGGGATGGACCATGTCGCCTTGTATCGGGCCGGGCCGCACGATCGCGACCTGGATGACCAGATCGTAGAATGTCCTGGGCGCCATCAGCGGGATCGAGGCCATCTGCGCGCGGGACTCGATCTGGAACACGCCCAATGTGTCGGCCCTGCGGATCATCGCATAGGTCGCGGGATCCTCGGCCGGAATGGTCGCGAGGTCATGGCGTAGCCCCTTGTCGTTCTCGAGAAACTCGAACGCGCGGCGCATGCAGCTCAACATGCCGAGCGCAAGCACATCGACCTTCATGAAGCCGAGAAGATCGATATCGTCCTTATCCCATTCTATCACCTGGCGATCGTCCATCGCCGCCGGTTCGATTGGCACCAGTTCGTCGAGCCGGTCGCGGGTCAGCACGAAACCACCGGGATGCTGGGACAGATGACGCGGGGTGTTGATCAACTGGCGGGCGAGGTCGAGCGTCAACGCAAGGCGCGTGTCGCTCATATCGAGGTTGAGCTCCTGCGCGTGCTTCTCCTCTACCCCTTCGCGGCTATAGCCCCAGATCGCCCCGGCCAGTCCCGCCGTCACATCCTCGGACAAACCGAGCGCCTTCCCGACTTCGCGGACCGCGCCGCGCGCCCGGAAGCGGGTCACAACCGCGGTGAGCGCCGATCGGGTTCGGCCATAGGTCTCATATATCCACTGGATGACCTCCTCGCGCCGCTCATGTTCGAAATCGACATCAATGTCCGGCGGCTCGCGCCGCTCGGCCGACACGAAGCGTTCGAACAGCAATTCCGAGCGCACCGGATCGATCGAGGTGATGCCGAGGACATAACAGACCGCGCTGTTCGCCGCCGACCCGCGCCCCTGGCACAGGATCTCGCGCCGCCGGGCCTCGGCCACGATCCCATGGACGGTCAGGAAATAGGGGGCGTAATCGAGTTGCCCGATGAGCTGGAGCTCATGTTCGAGCTGCCGGCGCACCTTGTCGTCGACGCCTTGCGGATAGCGCATCGGCGCCTTCTCCCAGGTCAGCCGTTCCAGTTCTTCCTGCGGGGTGCGGCCGGGCACCTGGATCTCGTCGGGATATTGATATTTGAGCTCGTCGAGACTGAATGCGCAGCGCCTAGCGAATTCCACGCTGCGCGCAACCGGGCTGCTATCCTTGAGATAGCGCCGGAACAGCCGCGTCATCTCCGCGCCGGTCTTGAGATAGCGGTCGGCGAACCGCTCGCGCGCGCGGCCCAGCGTGTCGATCGTGCATTTCTCGCGGATGCAGGTAACGACATCCTGCAGCTGGCGGCGTTCGGGCACATGATAGAGGACGTCGTTGGTCGCGATCGTCGGCACGCCTGCGGCAGCGGCGATCCGCGACAGGTCGCGCAGCCGGATCGCGTCCTTGGGCCGCCGCCGGACCGACAGCGCCATATAGGTGCGCGCGCCAAACAGCCGCTTCGTGCGCGCCAGCGCGGCCTGCGTCGTGGCATCGGCCCTGTCGGGGACGAGCATCGCCAGCAGTCCCTCGTTCCAGTCGGCCACATCCGACCAGTCGAGATGGCAGGCCCCCTTGCCCGCGCGCGTCTTGCCGATGCTGAGCAGTCGGCACAGGCGTCCATAGGCCGCCTTGTCGGTGGGATAGACGAGGAGGGCGGTGCCATCGGTGAGATCGAGCCGGCAGCCGACGATCGCGCGGACGCCGGTCTGCCGCTCCGCGTCCCATGCGCGCACGATCCCGGCGACCGAATGGCGGTCGACGACGCCAAGCGCGGGCATCTCCATCGCCGCTGCCGTCGCGAACAGATCCTCGGGGCTCGATGCCCCGCGCAGGAAACTGAAATGCGTCGTCACCTGCAGTTCGACATAGCCCGGTTTGCCCGCGCTCATGCGAAGGCGCCGTGGATGAACCAGCGCATCGGGCCGGTCGCGGCGCTCTCGCCGTCGCCGGCGCGGAACAGCCAATAGCGGCCGCCACTCACCGTCTCGACCTGATAATAATCGCGCACGCTGAGCGGCTGTCGCCCCTCGATGCCGCCATCGCGCCACCATTCGCCATGCAGCCGCTCCGGACCGTCGCCCTGCGTCACCCGGTATCGCTTGCCGCGCCAGATGAACATGCGCGGTGCATCGTCGGGCAACAGCGCGATCACCTCGATCGGTTCTGGTTTGGCCAGCATACGCGCCGGGCGGGGCAGATCATCGTCCCATCCCATGCCGCGCGCCTCACCCAACGCCGGCGCGCCGGTCGCGGAGCGTTCGGGCATGCCGCTCGGGCAAGGCGCCATCCGGTGCAGGTTTCTGGAGCCGAAGCGGTTGGCGAGCGTATCGACCAGCGCAGCCAGATCGGGCCCGCGCCGGCCCAGCTGTTCGAGGCTTTCGCCCTGTCGCGGCGCGGCCGCCTCCATCAGCGAGACCAGCAGCGTCATCGCCTCGATGCCAAGACCCGGTTCAACCGTTTCGATCTTCGCGCAGAGCAATTTGGCGAGATGCCCCGCATCCCGGCTCGGCGTCGCCGTCCCGATGCGGATGACCTGACAATGGCCATCGACACGGTGGAAATAGCAATCGAGACGCCTGCCTCCGCGTCCTGCGCGGACAAGCTGTTCGACAATGTCGGCGACGAGATCGCCGATCACCTGGGCGAAAGCCTCGGGCGTCGCGATCGGCTCCATGAAACCGCGCCGCGCACGCGGCATCTGTTCCGGAAAGATCGGCTCTATGGGTTCGGCGACCTGTCCGATGGCCTGGTCGAGACGGCGATGCAGGCTGCGGCCGAACCGCTTGGCGAGCGGCGCGCGCGGGGCGCCGAGCAGTTGCTCGACCCGCTCGAAGCCGAGCTTGCGCAGCCCCTCGACGATCTCGGCTTCGAGCCGCAGCGCCGGGATCGGGAGGAGCTCCATCGCCCGGCGATGCTGCCCCGGTTCGATGACGACGGGCCTGCCGTCGCGGACATGCCTTGCGACCGCGTGCGCGCAGCCAGCGGTGTCGGCGACCGCGATATGCACCGTGACGCCGAAGGCCGCGATGCGGCGATGCAGATCCTTGAGCAGCGCGGTCTCGCTGCCGAAGAGCGAGGCGCAGCCGGTAATGTCGAGCCACAACCCGTCCGGTGCGTCGGGCGCCACGATCGGCGAATAGCGTTGCCCGGCCCACAGGGCGAGGCGCCGCAGGCCGTCCATGTCAGCGTCGGGCTGGGCATCGATGACCTCAAGCTCGGGCGCGAGCATCCGCGCCTTGGTGACGGTCATGCCGGGCGTGACGCCGAGCGCCCGCGCGGCAGCATCCACCGCCGCGACGATCCGGCGGCCATGGTCAGGAATTACGGTGACGAGCGGTCCGTCGGGCGCGGTGATGCACCGCCCTTCAGGCGGCGATTTGGCTGTCGCCCGCCGCAGCCGGTCGGTCGACCAGTGCGGCAGGTAGACCGATACGACCCGTCGCATCGCAGCCCTCCACAATCCATGCGTGCGGATTTCCGCCGCGTACGCGCTCCAGCGCCAGCTGCCATCGCGGACGGCCAAGGCTCGGGATGCCGAGATCCTCGCTCGGGCTCGCCGTCACCCGCCAGCGCGTGACCGCCGCCGTGCCCTCGGCCGCCTGCGCGATCTTCGACGCGCGCCGGAAGATGAAGGCCGGCACGCCCGACCCCTCGGCTGCCAGTTGCAGCCGCTTGGAGGCGGTCGTGCTATATTTGCCGATCTCGCCCACGACGCCGCCGATCCCGGCATGGCGCAGGCATTCCTCCATCGCGAGCAGCACATTGGTATCGTTGCCCGCTTCGACATAGATCACCCGGTCGGGATGCAGTCCGGCAAGATGGAGCGCGGGGGCAAACAGGTCGCGCCACCGAAGGCACCATAGCACTGGTCCTTCCATCCGCGCGAGAATGCCGGCCAGGAACACGGTGGCGCTCGCATCGTCGGCAAGGTCGGGGCTGCCCGCAACTTCATGGAGCGCGCCGCCGGCAATGCCGCCGCCGGGCAGGCGCGCATCGATCGCCTCGATCCCGAACGGCGTGGTCGCGTGGCGCACGCCCGTGCCCTCGATCTGCGCAATATGCGCTCGCAGCTGATCAAGGACGGTGGCTTCACGCATGGCATTCAAGAGACTCGGAATTTGATATGTTCTTGGTTTGTTCGTTCTGCTGCGTTTCAGAGTCAAGCACCGGGTCCGTTCCGACTTGTGGACAGGAAGGCCCAAGTCGCGGGGGAGCGGGCATTTCATCTTCGAGAAAAAATTTGCAACCGGGCGGCGGGAGCCTGCGCGCAGGCTATGACGGCATCATCATGACCGCCTCTTTCGACCTCGACCGATTCGTCGCCGCACAGGCACAGATCTATGACACGGCCCTTGGCGAGATCCGCCGCGGCGCCAAGCGCAGCCACTGGATGTGGTTCATCTTTCCGCAGATCGCTGGCCTGGGGTCGAGCGAGATGGCGCGGCGCTATGCGATTGCGTCACTCGAGGAGGCGCGCGCCTATCTTGCGCATCCGGTGCTGGGCGCCCGGCTGCGCGATTGCGTGGCGGCGCTGCAAGACCTCACCGGCACCAGTGCGGAGGCAGTGTTCGGCGGCATCAATGCGCTGAAGCTGCGCTCGTCGCTCACCCTGTTCGCGCAGGCCGGGGGCGGGGCGTTGTTCACGGCCGCTATCGATCGCTGGTTCAATGGCGAGGCCGATGCCGCGACGCTTGCGTGCCTGGCCCCGCGCTGAGGTAAGGAACAGCTCGCGCGTCCATCCGTTCTGAAAGACGAGGCCGCTTGTTTCCCCCGCTCATGCGGCCCCTGATACGGACTCGCCGGTTCTCCCCTTGCCGGCGGGTCCATTTCTCTCTCTCTTTTTGGACCTGGAGCAGAGGCGTCGAGCCGCTTATTGCGGGCGGCACCAGTCGGGCTTGGGCTGGCGGCGCAGCCAGGGTCGCGCCGCGCCGATGCTGATCAGCTTCGCGGCGAGATCGCGGCCGTCGAGCGTGACGCGCGCGACAGTGCGATTATAGCTGCGCCCGGTTCGCTCGAAGCGGACGGTCTTGCCGTCAAGTAGGGCTTTCGCCTGCCGGGTCGCCGCTTTCCCGCGCGCGAGCTCGGCGGGACATTTGGCCTGGCCGGGGCGGCTTTCGGGCGCATCGATATCCGCGATCCGGATCCGCTCGCCGCTCATCAGGCGAAAAGTGTCGCCATCGGTCACATAGCGGATCTTGCCGGTCGCTGCGGGGAGCGCTGCCGCGCTCGACAGGCAGCAAACGAACAACAGGGCGGCAAGTGGGTGTCGATACGAAAGGGTCATTGGCCCTGCTCTAGCCGCTTGGTTATCAGGGACAAACGGGCAACCGGCGTGCCGTGCCTCCTGGGCGGCGGAGTCGGTGGTGGGACGTCTCATGCCGGCGGCGGGGTCACCCCGCTCTTTGAGGCGCAATCCTTGGTCGCTCCCGCGGACCTATTCGATCAACCCATAAAGGGTCCGTACGCTCACGCTACGGCCTTTTGCCGTGCCGCCAAAAGGTGATCGCGGCCACGGGAGCGACGCTTCGGGCGCCAGTCGAGCGGGGATGAACCCGCCGGCACCACAAGGAGCCTCGATATGTTCACCGATCTTGGGACCGCCCGCAAAAGCGCACTCACTCTCTCGAAGACCCTGATGGCCGCCACGATGGTCATCGCAATCGGAACGCAGTTCGCCGTCATCACCGCCGACGACTTCGATGGCGACGTCGCCGTGCTCAACGAATATGATCCCTTCGCCTGACAATCAGGCGGGGGCGGCCGCCCCAGTCTCTTATACACAACT
>JAEXHR010000342.1 GCA_023449855.1 Pseudomonadota bacterium
GCCGATCACGTCGCCGACCAGGCCCGTCGGCGGCAGGCCGAGCGCGAGCGAGATCGCAGGCACGGCGACGAGTTTGGCGGCCCGTAGCCAGTTGACGCGCTTCAGCAACGCCTTCGTCTTGTCGACGGCGGTCGCGCGCGCGGCCGCCTCCGCCTCCAGCTTCGAAGCGATGACGTCCATCAGCGCCGCCCGCGCATCGTCGTAGCCCTGATACAGCCAAGCATTGAATTCGACGAAGACGAACTGCCGCTCGCCGGCAGGGAGGGGGCGCGCGGCGACGGACGCCCGGATGAGCTTGATCATCGACGACTTGCCGATACCCCACGAACCGGACACCCCGATCGAGACCGGGCGCCCTCGCGCCTGCACGACGATCTCGGCCACGGTGTCCGCGACGCCCGAAAAATTCAGGAAGTCGCGCTCCGTCTCGTTGTCATGCCACATGAAAAGCTCGCCCCCGCCGATCCCCCACACAACCGATAGCTGACTGCCTCCCATCTTTGCAATGGCCGAGCGAAGTCGGATTCTGCTTGGGAGGATCGGTACGGGGCCGGCGCCTTGTTCGCCGGCAGCGAAGAAACGGGCCGATGATGCCGTACGCATCGCATGAACAACGTCGGACCGCCTGATGCTTCGAACTGTAGACCTCGCGGTGGCGATGCCTATCCGGATCCAAACGGCAGAGGATGTGAATGCCTCGCTCCCTGCCGACGCTCATGGGCTGGTCGCACAATCGGAAAACGACGCGATATTTTCGGTGTGCGACGAAATGGTACCGCGCCATCGCCGTACCAGGTCCAGTGCATATCGGAAGCCGACTTCGGCGCGATATGGCTGGCGTCAGATGCGAGGCCGTGACGACGCGGAATTTTCGTCGTCCTCGCCAGGCTCCGGATCCACCGCAGCCTTGAACGCAGCGATCGCGTCCCGGAGCCCGATCAGGACCCGTCGCGCGGCCTCGACCGAAGGCCCCGCCTTCGACGCGTCGAAGTCGTCGTAGATGACCTTCCGAGCCCTATGGCGCATCCTCAAAAGTTCGAGCAAGTCCTTCTTGAGATCTGCGTCGATGATCGCAGGCCTCGCGTTAACGCCGGTCATCTGCCTTGAGACCCGCTCGACGAGATCCCTGTGCGAGTGCTGCCCCTCGACCGGGCTCTTTTCCTTCAAAATGGAAAGGATCTTCTCCAATGCGGCTTCCAGCAGCGAATACCCGGTCTCCATCCCATGGAGAAACGCATTGGACCGTTCCCATACCGCGTCGAGGTCCGGAGAATCGAAGCCTCCGCGGTCGAACGCGCGAACGGCGTTTCCGATCTGCAGAATGGCATGGTCGATATCAGCATCGACATCCGTCCAACGCGGGTCGCTCATGACAGCGTCACCGCTTCATTCGCTATCCGGGCGAGGAACCGCTCGCTTGCCAACGATCTCAAGTAATAATCGACAGGCAGGTCGTGAATTCGTGACAAGTCTTCAACGAAGTCGACGGCTTCGCCTTCGCGATCCGATGGAAAATCGACGACGACATCCAGATCGCTCTCGGACGACATGGCATCCACCGCCGCCGATCCGAACACAAGGAACCGGCCGCCGCGCGAAATCGCAAATGCCTTCAGTTTCGCGATGATCGCGTCCGCAGCCGATCGTCGCCGCGCTGCTTCGCGCGCGTCCCTCTCTGCTATGGTGACGACCTTATCCATGCGTTCTCCGCCCCCAATATCGGGCCTTTGACTGCATAACACAATGACGGCGTGATCAGGCGGGTATCACTCGGCCCGACGGTCGGCGGCGGGCCACTCAGGACGCGAGGCTTGGCGGATCGGATCCGTCGGATAAGTCGTCCGACGATCGCCTCGGCCGTTCTCAACCCGCAAAGTGGGCGGTCACGCCGGCTCCTTCGTTTTCCCGGCACGGCTCCTGTTCGCATCGCCTCGCCGGTCGCGGAGTTTTCCGGCAGCAACATCGTATCTCGGATGCTTCAGGATCTCTGGCTGCATGACGTCCGGCGGCACTTCGCCATACTCCTCGCCCTCGGTGCGGGGCGCGTGCCCCTGGATGGCGTCGAGGATCAGCCAGTCCATCCTCGCCTTGCGGCCCGCGGTCTTGAAGCGATGGCGCCAACCATGGTTCGGCGCGACCCGTGGGTCCTTGATGCCGAGTTCACGAACCCACTCGGCCAATTTGTTGCCGACCGACGTGTAGGTCGGATTCTTCCGGTCCGGGTTGCGCTGCCGCGCGACGGAATAGAACAGCGGCGCCTTGCCCTTCTTCATCCGAGCGAAGTCGAGAAATCCTTGCTCGACCAGATGCGGAT
The DNA here is from genome assembly GCA_023449855.1 of Pseudomonadota bacterium. Classification (GTDB taxonomy): domain Bacteria; phylum Pseudomonadota; class Alphaproteobacteria; order Rhizobiales; family Xanthobacteraceae; genus Tardiphaga. The sequence continues at coordinate 2,315 of JAEXHR010000342.1, forward strand.
GGATCGGAACGACGCGCTCCCGCAGCGTCTTCACGGTTCCGGCCTCGGGCGTTATGCGGATGCAATCGATGCCGTCCACGTTCAGGACGTCGCTGGCCCGAAGCTGCGTGATCTCGTTGACGCGGGCTCCGGTATAGGCGCAGATCCACGGCACCCACCGGCGCGCCGCGGCATTCTCCCGCGCCATCAGCTTGCTCATAGGAGCCAACGCGGCGGACAGGATGATCGCGGCTTCCTTGTCCGTGAAACCGCGCATCTTGGTCTCATGCTTTTCGCTGACGTCGACGACGACTTCCGCGCTCGGGTCGCTTCGCAGCTTCTTCATCCGCTTGCACCAGCCGAAGAAGGCCTTCGCGGCGGCGATGTAACCGTCCTTGACGGTGATGGGTGACAGCTTCGTCGCCAGCAGCGCGTCCCGCCAATCCAGCAGATGCTGCTCGGTGACGAGGTTCATGTCGCTCGACCCGACCCGAAGCATCAACGCCGAGAAATACGGACGCCATTTCTTCTTGGTCGACGCTGAAATCTTCTTCGCCTCGCAGAATTCGGTCCACAGGCCCTCGAAGGGCTTCTTCGGCTCGGTCAACTGGAGCGCGGGATATTTCGCCTGCTCCGGATCGGGGGTGTAATCGCCCTCCGCGTGGCGAAGCAGCACCCTGCTCGCATGCTCCTTAGCCTTGACGTACGCCTTGATGAAGGTTTCGAATCTGTCACCGACCAGTTTCAGGCGCCGACGGGCCAGGAACTCGCGCGCTTCGTCGCCGAACGCGAAGCGCAGGTGCACGCCGACCGGTTGGATGCTGATCAGCCGCGTCTTCTTCTTCTCCAGCGCGCGCAGCGATTCTTCCCAAAGGATGGGACGGCCAGGCTCGTCGCGATGGCTCGCCACCATCTCGTTGTAGAACTCGCCTGCGAGCGCGTTGATCTGCATGTGCGAAAGGTCCGAGGGCGGCTCGCCTTCGAGATTGGCGCGCCAGGTGCGCTCCAGCTTCAGATTCTCTTCCTGGCAGCGCAGCACCGCCTCGTCCCAATCTGCGGTTCCGAGCGAGAACTTGATCTCCGACGGCATGCCGAACTTGCGGTATTTCGCCGGCACACGCCGACGAAACCAGTAGTTCTTCGTGTGGTCTTTTTTGATGGGTTGAAGCATGTTGAGGCTCACGGTGTGTCCACTCCTGTGTACCACCGGCCTTTTTAGAAATGCCTTATTCTATAGATAAAATTGGATTTTCAGGGGCCTAAACGGCTGAATGGCGGAGAGGGGGGGATTCGAACCCCCGATGGGCTTGCACCCATGCCGCATTTCGAGTGCGGTACAATCAACCACTCTGCCACCTCTCCTTGGTGCCGAAATCCGGCGGTCGCCCGCCGGGTGGTTGGCGGTGTTCTAGGCGAGGACGGCGGGACAGACAAGCGCCGGATGAGGAAATTCAGCCGCCAGCCCACCTGGGCGCAGCGAAATCAGCCCTGCACACGCCCTCTGGCAGCCCATACAGTGACGCGCGGCACGAATCCGGGCGCCAAATGCAGGAGGAAGCCGCCCGCTGCGGCCAGACGGATCACAGACCGATTCGCTCAAATGCGCCCCGGGGAGGCACGTCCCGAACAGCAGGCGCTCGCCAAAACCGGGGGGATGGGCTCCCCTCCCCAGCCTCGCGGCTCAATCCTTCGCCGCCTTGGCTTTGGAGTCCTTCTCGTCCTTGTCCTTCTTCGCCTCCCGCTTGCGGTTGGTGAATCGGGCATTGCCGAGGCCGGTGCCGATGGTCAACACACCCCAGCGCTCGAAATCCTGCATGAACGGAACCTCGCTGAGACCTTGGACCACTCCATCGTTGTGCATCAGCACCGCGGTGTCATGATCGCCGATCGTCGGGATGCCTTCTGCGATAAGCTGAGGAAGGTGAAACCGACTGCTCTCCCAGTTGCCCGGCAGGTTCTGCGCGCCCTTCTCGATGGTGCCGTCCTCGTTGATGACCCCCGGGCAGGAGATGCCGATGAAAGGCGCCAGCTTGAAGCCTTCCTTCTCGGCCGCCTTGATCAGCTCCTGCAGCATCTTGATCAGCCGCTTCACCGCGCCTTCGCGGGTCGGCTCGTCATCGGCATGCTTCCACAGATCGGACTTCCACACCGACGCCTTGGAGAGATCCTTGGATTTCTTCCAGCCGGTCTCCACCACGCCGCAGCGGATGTTGGAGCCGCCGATATCGACGGCGAGAATGCTGTCATAGCCCTCGAATATCCATGACGGCGCCAGATGCAGGCAGCCGATCAGGCCGGCTTCGTCCGGATGATACTGGATCGGAACGAGATCGACCTTCAGCCCTTCGGCCTTGAGGATGATATCGGTGCGGGCGATGGCGAGTTCGCCGACCCGGCTCTGGCGGAAGCCGCCGCCGACCACGATACATTCGGTGTCGTCCCACACCTTGTTCTTGAAGAAGCGCTGGATCACATAGGCGAATTCGCGCGCGAATTCCTCGATGGCGCCATGCACCAGCGCAGCCGCCGCGATATCCTCACCGATCAGGATCTCGTCGAGCGCGGACTTGCTGATCTCCTTTACCGGCTTCTTGCCGAGCGGATCGTCGCCATTCTTCTTCAGTGGCTTGCGCAGGTCCTCGACGATCTTCTGGAACGCGCCCTTGCTGGCGCGATCGCCGAGAAAGCCGTCGCCGTCCTTGATCTCGATATTGAATGTATCGACATCCACCGACGGCAGACGTTTCGCGCCATGCACGCCGATGCCGATCGGCGTCGTTACTTCTTCAGCCATTTCACCCCTGCGCGTTCGAACCGTTCAACAACGCAGATGGAACCGAATGGTTGCATGGGTTCGGCGGCTCCGGCGACCGGAGCACGATGCCTGACGGCGTCGAGAATTCGCGTTGTTGTCGGCCGACGCAGATCGACGCCTCAAAGGTATCGAACCGCCTGGCCGATTCCGGGCCGTTTGAAAGTTATGCCAGACATAAGCAGCAAGAGGTCAAACCAGCTTGCGTTAACGAACTGTTGTCCGATTGAAATTCACTCAAATTACACCAAGGATGCGGATGGCTCCTGCATTCACGCAGCTCACGCTCCAATGTTTCTGGCCCATATGCTAGCAAGCTAGCTGTACTATTGTGCGTCATCGTCTTGGTGGGGGAAGATGGCCGTTCGTCGATTGTCGTTGGAGCAGCCTTCTGCACGAGCAGCGCGGCGTCGCTGGGATGAGGAGCGGTCGCTGCGTCGCGCAATGAGGATGGCCCGCATAGGCTATTGGGAGTCGCACAGCGTCGCTGCAACCGACATCTGGGTATCGCCAGAGTTCGCCGACTTCTTCGAATTCGAAACATCCAATGGATCAATTCCTATCTCTGCGTTGCTGGAGCGTTACCTGCCCGAAAGCCGGTATGTTCTGGAGGCGCATTACGCAGCTTGCTGGTCAAAAGGGCTGCCATATGCAGTGCAGACGCAACTTCGCAGATCCGACGGAAGCCTCGTTGACTGCATCGTGCAGGGTGAACCGGAATTCGACCCGCAAGGTCGGATACAGCGCGTATCTGGCGTTGTCCGCGACGTCACTCCGGAAACCTCTGCGCTGCGACGTTTGGCGGAAAGTGAGCAGCGGCTATCGGATTTCGTCAGCACCGCTTCGGACTGGTGCTGGGAGACTGGTCCCGACCATCGGCTACTGCCATATCCCAAGTCGCTTGATGGAAATGCCGCGTTTCAAGTCGTGGCTTCCGGTGGACGGGCACGCTGGGAACTATCATATGCGCCTGAAGAGGAAGTCTCCATGGCCTGCCACAGGGCGGACATGGAAGCTCACCGACCTTTTCGCGACTTTGTCTACACGTCGATTGGCAACGATGGGTCGCGGGTCAGTATTCGCACAAGCGGCAAGCCCATCTTCGCCGAAGACGGCACATTTCTAGGCTATCGCGGCACGGCCAGCGACGTCACACAGCTCAGTGTGGCCAAGGCGTTGCTCGACCAGCGTACGCGAGCTCTGGAAGAGGCTCATCGGCTGGGCAAAATGGGGACGTGGAACTTTCGGTTGGACACCGGCAAGACGATATGGTCGCCCGAACTTTACCAACTGCTCGGCGCTGACGCGAACACATTTGAACCGACCAATGAAAGCATAAGATCTTATTTCCTCGACAACGACGCCGACCGTTTTCTGGACATGCAGAAGCGGATCCTCCGTAGCAGCAAGACCGAAGCCACGGACCTGCGCATCTTGCACGCCGATGGTTCAATCCGCGATCTGTCCGTGATCTGCAAGGCGGAAGTTCTTCTCGGAAAGCTCATTGGCATCATCGGCACTGTGCAGGATGTCACCGACCGCAAGGAAGCTGAGCGCCGACTCGAGCAGCTTGCCTACACCGACCCTCTAACCGGACTTGCCAATCGCGCTCTCTTCACACGCAGGCTCTCCACCTTGGTGGAAAGATGCATTGCAGAAGGTCGTAACGGCGCACTATTGCTCATAGACCTCGACCGATTCAAGGAGGTCAACGATTTCCTCGGTCATTCCGCTGGCGATAAACTGCTGATCCAGGTGGCGACCGTCCTGCGGCAAGAGCTGGATCCGCAAGCCTTCATCGCCCGGATCGGCGGTGACGAGTTCGCCGTACTGACTGACGAACACTTCGCATCCAACTCCGCGCTGATCGATCTCGCCAATCGACTCATCGGAAAGTTGTCTGCCCCCGTTGATCTTGCTGAAGGCGAGGCTTGCATTGGCGCTACGATCGGCATCGCCGTCTTGCCGGACCATGGAGCAACGGCGGAGGCAGTCGCGCGCAATGCAGACCTCGCACTCTATATGGCGAAAGAGGCTGGACGTGGGCGCGCGCACCTGTTTGAGCCCGTCTACGCACAAGCGGTGGATCAAAAACTGGACCTCGGCCGACGGTTGCGCCATGCCATTGAGACCGACGCCCTCCGGACGCATTACCAACCGCAGATCGATTTGAAGACCGGGCTCGTGACTGGCTTCGAGGCACTGCTACGCTGGACTCATCCAGAGCGTGGACCGATTTCGCCATCGGAGTTCATTCCCGTTGCTGAAAGCTCCGGCCTCATCGTTCATCTTGGTCAGTGGGTACTACGTAACGCCTGCGAGCAGGGACGAAAGTGGCTGGACGCCGGATTGCCTCCGCGATCCGTCTCGGTGAATGTTTCGCCTGCTCAAATCTGGAGCGGGGATTTTGAGATGATCGTCTCGTCCGTGCTCGAAGACACGGGCTTTCCTGCGGAAATGCTCTGCTTGGAATTGACCGAAAATCTGTTCGTCGATCACACCAAACAACGGGTTACCAACACGCTAGCAGCCTTGTCGAAGTTAGGTGTCCGGCTGGCGCTTGACGATTTTGGCTCCGGCTATTCTTCACTCGGCTATCTGACACGCCTTCCCTTCAATTCCCTGAAGATAGACCGGACTTTCGTGGACGGCATTTCTACCGTGCCAGAGAAACGCAAGCTGCTCGGCGGAATCATTGCCCTGTCGCACGGTCTCGGCATGACCGTCGTGGCAGAGGGAGCCGAATTGGCGGCGGAAGTGGACCTGCTCACCGCTTTCAATTGCGACGTCGTACAAGGGTTTGTCTTCTCCCGGCCCGTGACGGCCGAGCAAGCCCCTTTGGTAGCGGCCAGGATCGAACAGGAAGCCGGTTTCATTCGCTCCGAATGCAGCCTCACATAACATTCAACGAATCGGAGCTAAACAACCGCGCTTACGGACGCCATTCCTCTCGGCGATGCGAAGCTCCGCTTAACGCCAATAGCCGAATCGCTCAGAAACAACTCGGGCGATGGCTGCCGGCGCTTCTTCCGGAATGGCGAACACCGAACTGACGTTGATCTCACACAGCACGAATGTGTCCTCATCTGCCCCCGTCTTTGGGCCATAGAAAAAATCCGCGTCCCAGATCACAGGGAGCATACGGCCATTCAAACCCAGCGCCTCGATCATCTGAGGCACCCACACGTTCTCGACTTCCCATCGTAGTCCTTGGAAGGCCGGTTCGTCCGGACCAAACATCCGCTTCTCTGTGTGAGGCCGGACGTGACCCGGCGGCAGCAATCCCTTGGGGTATTGATGTGCGAACCCGGCCACTTTGTCGGCCGCCAGGTAACATCGGACCATGCCGTCGGCGAGCCGTTCCTGGAAAGGCTGATCGACGACGTATCCGTCGTCAACGATGTAACCCTCGCAGCGGGCCAGGAAGTCGTCCAGCTCCATCTCCTCGACCGCTCCTTCGACGGCGGCTTCCATGACGTGTACGCGCCGCGGTGATGAGGCAACGGATTCGACCTTCCACACGCCCTGTCCATCGTTGCCCCGCGCCTGCTTCAGGACCCGTGCTCCTGCAGCGGCAAGCACGCCCGGAAACTCGTCCCGCAATTGCTCTACCGACTTATAGAGCTTCGTGTCGGTGCCCCATCCGACATGCCGCGTGCGGAAGAGAACCTCTTTCGTCCCCATGGACCGTATCACTTGCGGATGGGCGCTGACCCACGGCCCGGCGGCGGCAACCTCCTCCAGCAGCCTGTTGAGTTCAATCCGGGTTTTTCCGCTCTGGAGCGGGTTCACCCATACGAGGACGCCGTCCATGCCGAGCAACTGAGCCCGGAGATCGTCGGCAAACGCTTCATCGTAGACCGCTGGAATGGCTTCAATTCCAGCGACTTCGAGTTCCTCGAAGATGCCATGGAAGCGGTTATTGCGAGGCGTCGCATTTCGCCTGGTCTCCGCGTCACCACGCCAAACAATGGCGATCTTTGGCCGATCCATCACAGTCTCCATGACCGCCGAACGCGACGTCCGCAAAAGCGGCGCTTGCCCCGCCACGACATCTATTGCTGGTGCGCGACGACACTTGCCGTCTTGTTGAGAGCTGCCCGCAATCCCCTCGCCAGATCGAGCGCGTCGGCATTGGCCCAGAAGTGCATGAAGTATAGTCGAGGCTGTTCATCCAGCATGTGGCTGTGGAGCGCCGTGACATCGATGCCATGCCCCTTCAATTCTCGAAGGACAGGGTTCACCTCGTCCCCAGTCAGAACGAAATCCCCGGTGATTGCCGCCTTGCCACTGCCGGTCGGCTGGAAATTGATCGCAATCGCGACTCCCATCGGCCCCGGTGGAGTGAGCGCCATCCCCGCCTCGTTGACAGGATCCTTCCGGGCAACGTTGAACTGGTAGACGCCCCCCGTCGATTGCCCCTTCACACCGACGATCTCATCGAGCTTGGCCGTATCGAGATCGACGGTCGGCGGAGGTGCTGTCGGAGCAGCCAACGTGAGTTGCGTCTTGCTTTCGGCGAGCGCGTCATGAACGGCCGTTGCAAGCTTCATCGGATCGCCGTGACCGGCGACATGCATGTAGAACGTCGCAGGCTCCGCCCGAAGCAAATGGTTATGGACCGCCGTGATCTCGATGCCGTTCGCAATCATCTGGGTCATGACCGGATTGACTTCGGTTTCGAGAAGAACCAGATCACCCATGATCATGCTGGCACCATGGGCTGGCTTGAAGACCACCCAGCCGCCGAGAGCCAGTGCAGGCTTGATAGTCACTCCGTCGAGTTTCACCGTAAGATCGGAGCGAGGAAATCCGTAACGCCGAACGTCGCTCGTAACCGCCGGCTTTCTGCCGAGGATTTCATCGACCTTGGTCCAATCGATTTCTTTCGTCTGGCCTGTGTCCGCTGCCGACGCGGAGCAGATGATGGAGCCAAGGAGAGCCTCCCATTCATTGACCGGCGCGTTCGTTCCGATCACCAGTGTTGATGTTGCGATGAGCAGAGTGTTGAGCAATTTGCGCATTTGCATACCCTCCCAATCATTGCGGGATCATTCCCTGATGACACCCATGGTTTGCTTGACGCCTCCAACGGTTCTGACGGTTACGCGAACAGCGTCGCCATGCCGAAGAGCGTCGAACATGAGGCAGTCGCCGACATTCACACCTGCATACGGAAGCCTTCGCGCCCTTGGAATGAGGGTTGGATTGCAGTCGAAATCCTCGTCGGTCCGGACATCGACGAGCGTCGGCGCGCTACCGGTCCCAATCAGACGTGACAGTTTATCGGGGAAAATCGAGGTATAAGAAGACATGCTGCGCCCTTGGTGAACAGGACGCGATACTTGGGCATGTCGCCTCGCGGGGAGATCGCACACCCCCGTGTCAGTAGTAAAGGCGCGGCGTCGCCAACTGTCAACACCGCAAAATTCCCATAACCGTGAGCTTGAATCTCATCGAGCGACGAGAAAGCCGCACCGTCCTCGATCTTGAAAGTATCGACGTCCACCGAAGGCAGACGCTTTGCGCCGTGTGCGCCGATGCGGATCGCTCAGGATCATGCTCTGTTGAAGATGGATCAGCTTTTCGCCAAAGCGCTAAGCTCGGTCCGCATGCGGTGCAGTTGCAGGTCAGTGCGATGCCGCTCGATCGCCAGCGCAACGGTCAGGGTGATGGCGGCGATGGCTTCGAGATCGTGCGGGCTGGGCGAGCGCGGCGCATCGTAATAGACGGCGAAGGTGCCGCGGATGAGGTCGTCCATCCCCATGATGGGCGTGGACCAGCACGCGCGCAGATCGCTTGCCAGCGCCAGCTCGCGATAGTCCTTCCACAACGGATCGGTATCGATATCGGTGACATAGACCGGCGTGCCGCGATGCGCGGCAGTGCCACAGGAGCCCACGCCTTCGTCGATCCGCGCGCCATCGATCGCCTTGCTATAGGACGCGGGCAGGCTGGGCGCCGCCAGATGCCGCAGATGCCGGCCGTCCTCGCTGATTTCCAGCACAGACGCCATCATCTGATATCCCGACGCGGCCTCGACGCTGCGCAACAGTTCCTGCAACACATCCGACAGCGGACGGCCCGCAGCGACCTGCATCAGCACTTGACGCTCACGCGCGATATGCGCGCGCAGCGATGGTCCGCTGCTACGTCTCAGAAGTTCGCTGCCGGGCAAATCGAGCTTCACGCCCATGTCGCTTTCATTGAAATGTCGCTTTCATTCAAATGTCCGCGTCATTCAAATGTCGGTATCATTCAGATGTCGTCGCTATCCAGCCAACATCGCTATCCAGTCAACGCCGATCCACCGGCGAACTGCATCTTCGGTTATTCGCCTTCGATCTCGTTCATCGACATGCGACAACAATTCATGGGCGAAAATGTTCATCGAAACCCGTTGTGAATGTGCACCGCACTCCGCGCATTGACAAGCTTGCGGTCAGCACATGTTTGGTAAGCGGGCACCGGGCATTGCGCATTGCCGATCACACCCGCGCGATGTTCCACATCAACTGCGACAGATTGCGCGATCGGCCGCATGATCCGCCACCGATCGCTGCTATCAACCGATTCAAGTCGAAGAGCCGCTCAGACAGGCTCAAAGGCCCCGCGATCAGAGCACGGGAAGCGTTGTGGCCCCCACAGAATCCACCACAGCGCCCGAGCGCACCAGTGCGAGCGCATTCTCGATATCCGCATGGAAGTAACGATCGTCATCGAGGTGCGGGATATCACCGCGGATACGTCTTCGCACGGCCTCGAGTGCATCGCTCGAAGTGAGCGGGGCATGGAAGTCGCAGCCTTGCGCCGCGGCCAGCAGTTCGATGGCAATGACGGCCATCGCGTTCTCGACCATGGGAGCAAGACGTCGCGCGCCATGGGCGGCCATGGAGACGTGGTCTTCCTGATTGGCCGATGTGGGAATCGAATCGACGCTGGCGGGATAGGCGCGCTGCTTGTTCTCGGACACCAGCGCCGCCGCCGTCACCTGCGCGATCATGAAACCGGAGTTCAGGCCCGGCCGCGGCGTGAGGAACGCCGGCACGCCAGATAGCACGGGATCGACCAGCATGGCGATCCGGCGTTCGGCGATGGAGCCGATCTCGCACACCGCCAGCGCGATCATGTCGGCCGCAAACGCCACCGGCGCGGCGTGAAAATTGCCGCCCGACATCGCGAGATCCTCATCCGGGAAGATCAGCGGATTGTCGGACACGCCATTGGCTTCGGTCAGCAGCGTCGCCGCCGCCTGGCGCAGCACATCGAGCGCGGCGCCCATCACCTGCGGCTGGCAGCGCAGGCAATACGGGTCCTGCACGCGCACATCGCCGAGCCGGTGCGACTCGCGGATCGCGCTGCCGGCCATCAGGCCCTGCAGCGCGGAGGCCACCGCGATCTGACCGTCATGCTTGCGCAGCTGATGGATGCGCGCATCGAACGGGGTATCGGAGCCGCGCGCCGCGTCGGTCGACAGCGCGCCTGACACCAGCGCATTGCGGAGCAGCAGCTCGGCTTCGAACAGGCCGGCCAGCGCGCAGGCAGTCGAGAACTGCGTGCCGTTGAGCAGCGCGAGGCCTTCCTTGGGGCCAAGCTCGATCGGCTGCAAGCCGGCGCTGGCGAGCGCATCCACGGCCGGCAGACGCCGATTGCCGGCGAAGGCCTCACCGACGCCGATCATCACCGAGGTCATATGCGCGAGCGGCGCGAGATCGCCGGACGCGCCGACCGAGCCCTGCGACGGCACCACGGGGATGATGTCATTCGCCAGCATCGCTTCGAGCAACAGGATGGTCTCCAGCCGCACCCCGGAAAAGCCCTGCGCAAGCGAGGCGATCTTCAGCGCCATCATCAGCCGCGTGATGACAGGCGACAGCGGCTCGCCGACCCCCGCGCAATGCGACAGCACGATGTTCTTCTGTAGCGCCACCAAATCCTCGGCGGCGATGCCGACACTGGCCAGCTTTCCGAAGCCGGTATTGATGCCATAGACCGGCTCGCCGCGCGCCACGATGCGCGCGACGGAATCGGCGCTGGCCTGAATGCGCGGATGATGCTGCGCATCGAGCTTGGGCGCAGCGCCGCGATAGATCGCGCGCCAATCGGCCAGAGACATCGCACCGGGTTCGAAAGATGGGGTCATCGCGGGCTCCTGATATGTCTAGGCATATTAGCGGGAATGCAGACGGTCGTCACGCCCCGCGCTTCCAGGGCAATCGCATAGGGTGTTTTAGCGATGGCGATGATGCTTGGCCTGCATGGTTCGAGACGCCCTCTTTGCGGGCTCCTCACCATGAGGGTCTTCTATGGCGTCATACTCGCCCCTCATCCTGAGGAGCCGCGCAGCGGCGTCTCCCAGCG
>JAEXHR010000085.1 GCA_023449855.1 Pseudomonadota bacterium
GGCGCGGTCCGTCAGCGCATGAAGAAGCAACTCACAGCGCCTCTCGGCACCGCCCTGTCACCGCCCCGCTACGCCTGACGCCTCGAGCGTCACCGCATCCCACCTCGCAGATCGTGACGATCGCGAATCACCCCTCTCAGTGAGGCGGGACGGGTGGAGAATGAGACAGAAGAGGAATATTGCCAAGAACGGAACAGGAACAATCCTTGCGCGACACGCAACCTGTCATCCCCGCAAAAGCGGGGGTCCAGCAGACACTGTCGATGCGGCTTCGTCGGAGACGCTGGCGTTTACTGGATTGCCCGGTCGAGTCGGGCAACAACAGAAAGGGGCTGCGGCCGTAGGGCGGATGAGCGCAGCGTAATCCGCCGGCCGAGTTCATGGCGGAGACGCCGCGGCGGATTACGCCTTCGGCTCATCCGCCCTACGGCTACGACCGTGGCTGCAGATATTTCTGCAAGGCGATCGCCTTGTCGCTGGAGGCCACCAGCTTTTCCACACTGACGAGCAGGCGCGAAAAATCGTCGGCATCGAGACAGTCGAACTGCACGTCGTTGACCTGGCGCTGGATCGATGCGAGGCGCCCCAGCAGCGCCTCGCCCTGTTCCGTGACCACAAGGCGCAGCCGCCGCCGGTCTTCCGGATCGGTCAGCTTGTCGATCAGGCCCATCTCCTGCAGCTTGTTGGAGACCGTGGTCACGAAGGCACCACTGAGATGAAGATGAGCGGCAAGTTCGCGCACGCTCACCTGCGCTTCGACCCCGAGCAGCTTCAGTGAGGTCAACACCGTGTATTCGACGGAAGACAGCCCCACCGCCGCCGCATGCCCCTCGAGCACCGTGTCATGCCGGGCGACGAAGGCGAGCAGCGTGTGCACCAGTTGGCGAAACGCCTGATCGGATCCGTCCACCAGCAAGGCGCTGCATGACGTCGTCAGCGGCGGCGCAGGGAGTTTCGACTTTGATCGACGCGGAGCTGCGGACGCAGGCGACACCGCTCTGGAACGTGGCATGCGTTTTCCGGATGAGCTTGACGATCAAGATGTGCGACGGCTCCGATGGAACGTCAAGCGCATATCTTTTTCACCAAGCTATTCCGCAAGGTGCAGTCACGGTAGACGCATAGCAGCCACCAGCCGGCATCGCTCTGCTATCCATCACGGAAGCTTTCGTCGCACGGCGCCAGCCATGGATGCGCCACCCCTGCGCCCTTCGTCGCAATTGCAATTGCGCCGCGGAGACGCCAAGCTCGACAATCAATCAGGTATGGAATCGACACGTGGCAAAGTCCGCCGGCCGACGCATCTCGTCCACGACCAAGACGTCATCGCAGAAGACTGAAACGAGCAAGAAGTCGTTCCACAAGCCGGCGCAGCGCGCGACGCTCACGACCTCGCGCCCCGAATTGCTGGTGGACGGTTCCGACGCGCAGTTCCGCCGGCTCGTCCACAGCCTGTTCGGCTTTCTGGTACGTCATCAGACCCTGCGAGAAGGCCATGCGGCCGTGATCGGCCTTGCCGGCATCGAATACACCACACTGATCTCGATCCGGCATCTGTCGGCGCAGGGCGACGTGCATGTACGCGCCGTCGCCGATCATCTGCATCTCAGCGGCGCCTTCGTGACCACGGTAACCAACAAACTGGAAACCAAGGGACTGATCACCAAGACATCGCACCCGGAGGATCGTCGCCGTATCAGCCTGATGGTGACCTCGCATGGCGCCGAGTTGCTGGAGCGGCTGGCGCCGACACAGCAGCGGATCAACGATGAGCAGTTCGGCGTGCTGGGCGCCAAGGAATTCCAGCAATTGCTCGACATGGTGCAGCGCCTGGTGGAATCCAGCGACCGCGCCATCGCGTTGCAGCGCTATCTGGCCGAGGCCAAGGTGAAGGGGCTATCCCCCGAGGCGCAGCAGATGTTCGCAGCCAAACCCGCCAGATCGCGCAAAAGCTGACGCGGCGCCACCGACACATCGACAACGCCCGCGCCTCGCATTGCCGCACCGCACACTCGGCACGGCTGCGACATTTTGTTCAAATTGCCGGGCATGGCCTGCGAGTCCGCGCGGGCAACATCTCACAAGTCATTGTTTCCGCAGCATCGGGACAGGCCGGCGGGCTCGTCCCGAAGCCGTCGCGTGCCGCATTCTTGAGCCCGATATGCCGCATAAATTAGCTTCCTAAGAGAACTATTTTATAAAGATACTCCGGTTGCGGATTGTCAAAGCCGTAAAATTATCGGACCATCGGGCTGCCGATGTCACACCGCCGACATATCGGGCGATGGCATACGGATGCACTGTTACGTGATAGATGAAACGACCATCAGAAACGGAGCCGCGGCGTATCGCGGCCTGGCATCACACCAATAGAGGACCATTTTCGATGTCGCGGATTAAATCGAATTTGCCAAGCTTCCTTGGCGCGTCGCGCGTGCTTGGCACCGTCGCAGCGGTGACGCTCTCGGCCCTGCTGGCCGGCCAGGCCCAGGCGCAGACCCGCGAGATCAATCTCGGCGCCGTAGTGCCGAGCTCGGGCCCGTTCGCCGAATGGGGGCGCAGCAACACCGTCACCCTGAAGATGCTCGAAAAGCAGACCAACGATGCCGGCGGCATCAATGGCGCCAAGCTGAAGATCACCATCCTCGACGACGCCGCCAAACCGGCGCAGGCCGCGACCTCGCTGCGCAAGCTCGCCAGCGACGACAAGGTACTTGCGGTGGCGGGCCCCCTCACCTCCAGCGCCGCGGAAGTCACTTTCCCCGTCGCCAACGAGATGAAGCTGGTTTCCACCTCGCAGGCCTCGTCGAAGCCGGGCACCGCCAAGCAGAACCGTCCGTGGGCGTTCCGCAACACCATCGATGAAGGCGTGCTCGCCAAGACCGCGGTGCCGTTCTTCAAGAAGAGCTTCAACATCAAGACCGTTGCGGTGATCTTCGACGCCAAGGACGCCACCGCCGCGACCGTCGGCAAGGTGATCATGCCCTCGGTGCTGAAGGCCAACGAGATCGCCATCGCCAACGAGAACGACCTGCTGTCGTTCAACACCGGCGACCTCGACGTCTCCGCCCAGGTGACCAAGCTGAAGTCGCTCAATCCCGACGGCGTCGTGATCAGCGCCGACTATAGCCAGGCCATCACCGTGCTGCGCGAGATGAAGCGCCAGGGCCTGATCAAGCCCGTGGTCGGCGCCAGCCAGCTGATCTCCTCGGCGATCCTCAAGGCCGCCCCGGAAATCCCGGTGATCGCACCGGCGACGTTCTATTCCACCATGAAGGGCGAAGCGCCGGAGAAGTTCACCGCCGCGCTGACCCCGCTGCTGCGCAAGGAATCGGGCCTGCCGAAGGACATCGAACCCAACATGTTCGACGCCAACATCTATGAAATCGTCTCGATGTATATCGACGCGATCAAGAAGACCGGCGTCACCGGCAAGCCGGAAGATCTCGAAGCCGACCGCACCAAGATCCGCGACTACATGGCCAAGCTCGAAGGCTTCAAGGGTCTCGGCGGCCCGATCGGCTTCAACGACGACGGCGACGCCATCAAGGCCTTCTATGTGCTGCAGGGGCAGAACGGCGCCTGGGACACCAAGGTCCGCGGCTGCAGCTCGGCGCCGAACCACCCCGCTTGCTGATCATGAAGGCGTAGGACGGATTAGCGCAGCGTAATCCGCCCGCCGACTTCATCGCGGAGACTCCGCGGCGGATTACGGCTTCGCCTCATCCGCCCTACGGCCGCGGCCGGGACACTCTCCCGGCCGCAGCCTTAAGAACGATCACCTGACGTAACTCTCGACTTAACGATTGCGACACCCATGCTGATACAGCAACTCGTCAACGGCCTGACGCTGGGAGCGGTCTATACGCTTCTCGCGCTGTCCTATTCGCTCGTGATGGGCATTCTCGGCATCCTCAACCTGGCGATTGCCGAATTGTTCATGATCGGCGGCTTCATCGGTTTCACGCTGATCGATGCCGGCTATCCCCTGCCCGTCGCCGTGCTCGGCGGCATGACCGGCGCGGCTGTCATCGCCATCATTGTCGAGAAGATCGGCTACCAGCCGCTGCGCGATGCGCCGCTGGTGACCCCGATGCTGTCCACGCTGGGCTTCTCGATCATCCTGCAGAACATCGCCACCAATATCTGGGGCTCCGATCCGCTGCAGCTCTCGATCTTCGGCGATCAGTATCAGTTCGGCCCGGTCAGCATCGGCTCGATGCAGTTGCTCGTGCTCGGCGCCACCGTCGTGCTGGTCGCGCTCACCGCTTACATCGTGCAGAAGACGCCGATGGGCCGTGCGCTCCGCGCCGTCGCTGAAAACCGCGATGTCGCGCGCATTCTCGGCGTCTCCGCCGACCGCCTGATGATGATGGCCTTCATTCTCTCCGGCGCCCTCGCCGGCGTTGCCGGCGTGCTGATCGCGCTGCATTACGGCGCCATCACGCCCTATCTCGGCGTCGAGATCGGCCTCAAGGCCATCGCCGTGATGGTGATCGGCGGCACCACGCGGATCTGGGGCGCGCTCGTCGCCGGCCCGCTGATCGGTATCGCCGAAGTGCTCACGGTGGCCTATGGCGGCTCGCAGGTGCGCGACTTCGTCGTCTACGGCTTCATGATTTTGATTCTCTTGCTGCGTCCACAGGGTCTTCTCGGCGGTGCGCGGTCCGATCAGGGGCAGCGCGTCTGATGTCGACTTACTACGCAAGCCTGCTCGCCGAGTCGGGCATCCTCCTGCTGGGCGCGCTCAGCGTCTATATCATCCTCGCCACCGGCCAGCTCTCGCTCGGCAACGGCGCCTTCATGGGCATCGGCGCCTATCTCTCGTCCTGGCTCACGGTGACGATGAATGTGCCGCTGACGCTGGCGCTGGTGATCTCGGCCGTCTTCGCCGGCGTCATCGGTGCCATCGTCGCCTTCCCGGCGCTGCGTCTGAAGGGCATCTATCTCGCCATGGCCACGGTCGGCTTCGGCGAGATGGTGCGCAGCTTCTTCCTGAATTTCGACACCATGGGCGGCGCCGGCGGTTTCCGCGGCATGCAGCATATCGGCGTCGGCTATGTCTGGCTCTGGGCCGGCGGCATCCTGATCGCGGTGATGCTGCTGGAGCGCTCGCGCGTCTGGCTGGAAATGCAGGCGGTGCATGACGACGAAACCGCCGCCGGCCTGATCGGTCTCAACACCACCATCACCAAGATCGGCGCCTTCGCCGCCGGTGCGGCGGTGGCGGCGATCTCCGGCGGGCTGTTCGCGCATCACAACGTCTATATCGAACCGGCGAATTTCGGCTTCGAGCGTTCGGTGGAATTCGTGCTGGCCGTCATTCTCGGCGGTTCGACAGTGGCGCCGGGCTCGCTGGTCGGCTCGCTGCTGCTGATCTTCCTGCCTGAATTCCTGCGGCCGATCGCCGACTGGCGCCTTGCCGCCTTCGGCTCGCTGCTGGTGCTGGTGCTGCTGGTGCGGCGCCAGGGCATTCTCGACCGTTCGCTGATCCGAACGCTTACTTTCCGGAGGGCTGCAGCATGAGCAACGCGCTGCTTCAACTCACCGGCGTCACCAAGACGTTCGGCGGCATCCACGCGCTGTCGGGCATGGTCTGCGAGGTGCCGGAAGGAAAGATCGTCGGCGTGATCGGGCCCAACGGCGCCGGCAAGACGACGCTGTTCAACACCATCACCGGCGCCTACCGCGCCGATGCCGGCGAGGTGAAACTCAAGGGCGTCGATGTCACCCAGTGGCAGTCCTATCGCATCGTGCGCGAGGGCATTGCGCGCACGTTCCAGAACATCCGCCTGTTCGGCTCGATGTCCGTGTGGGAACATCTGCTGGTCGCGCAGCCGCATAACGAAGCCTCGTGGCGTCGGCTGCTGCCGATTGCCTGGGCCAATCCGGCGGCGCAGGCCCGCGCCACCGAGGTGATGGAATTCTTCGGCCTCACCGAATTCCGCGACCGGCCGGCGAAATCGCTGCCCTACGGCATCCAGCGCAAGGTGGAGATGGCGCGCGCCGTCACTGCGAAGCCGAAACTGCTGCTGCTCGACGAACCCGTCGCGGGCATGAACCATGACGAGGCCGAGGAGATCCGCACGCTGATGCTGCGGCTGCGCGACACCGGTCTCTCCATTCTCCTGATCGAACACGACATGAATTTCGTGATGCGCCTGTGCGACTACCTCTATGTGCTCGATTTCGGCGTGCTGATCGCCGAAGGCAAGCCGGAGGAAGTCCGCACCAATCCGGTCGTCCTCGACGCCTATCTCGGAAAGGACAACTGATGCTCGAGATCAAAGGGCTGGAAGTCCGTTACGGCGCCATCACCGCGGTGCGCGGCGTCGATCTGGAGATCAGGAAGGGCGAGATCGTCGCGCTGCTCGGCGCCAATGGCGCCGGCAAGAGCACGATCGCACGCTCGATCGCGGGACTGCTGCCGTTCCAGGGCGACATCTCCTTCGAGGGCACCAAGCTGACGCCGAACAGCGCCGAGAAGAATCTGCGCCGCGGCATTGCGCTGGTGCCGGAAGGTCGCGGCATTCTCGCCCGCATGACGGTGCACGAAAATCTGCTGATGGGCATCTACACCCGCAGCGACAAGTCGGCGGCCATGGCCGATGTGGAGAAGATGCTGGAGCGCTTCCCGATCCTCGGCAAGCGCCGTGACGGCCTCGCCAGCCTGCTCTCGGGCGGCGAGCAGCAGATGCTGGCCATCGGCCGCGCGCTGCTGTCGAAGCCGAAACTGCTGCTGCTCGACGAACCCTCGCTCGGCCTTGCGCCACTGATGACGGCGAGCCTGTTCAGCATGATCGCCCAGTTCCGCGATGAGGGCCTGACGGTGCTGCTGGTGGAGCAGAAGGCGCGGCAGACGCTGAAGATCGTCGACCGGGCCTATCTGCTGGAGACGGGACGCGTGGTGACGTCGGGTTCGGCGGAGGCGCTGATCAACGATCCGACATTGTCGGAGGCGTTTCTGGGCGGGGGGCATTAGCTCGCTTCGTAGGATGGGTAGAGCGAAGCGAAACCCATGCTGCCCGTCGATTGCCGCAGGCTCGGCCGATGGGTTTCGCTCCGGCGCTAACGCGCCTGCGCTCTACCCATCCTACGCCCCATACCTCGCCATCACCGGCCACGTCTCGACGCTGCCATTGTGCCCCACCACCTGATAACTCGCATGCAGGTTCACGGTGGGATCGCAGTGGGTGGCAATGAGCAGCACGCGGCTGCCGAGTTTCGGCGGCTCGACGCCTTCCCGCAGCGTGATCATGCCATGCTCGTCGCCGCCGAAGCGATAGACGGAGCCCTCGGGCACGCCCAGCATCAATGACGGCACTGGGCCGTTGAAGGCCATCGCCTTGACGCCGGCATCAACGGTGAACTCGCCGGCGCGATTCACCGACGTCACCGTCGCCAGCACGAACAGGCTCGGCTCGAACGGCAGTGCGCCGCCGCCTTCGCCCTGCAGGCGGCCGTAATCGGCATCCATGAACAGATAGGAGCCGACCTGAAGCTCGGTGAAGGTGCCGGCAATGTCGAAGGCGCAGGCGCCGGTGCCGCTGCCGGTGACGATCCCGGCCTTGATGCCGGCATCGCGGAGCGCGCGCAGGTGATCGTCGAGAATGCCGCGCGCCTTGGCAGCGCCGACCTTGCGCTCCTCGTAGTCGATGATGTGCTGGACATGGCCGGCAAAACCCTGGATGCCGCCGAATGTCATGCCCGGCGTCGCTTCGATCAGTTGCGCCAGCGCCAGTGTCGCTGCCGGTTCGGTCACACCGGTGCGGCGCTGGCCGACATCGATATCGATCAGCACCTGCACGGGACGACTGCCGGTGTCGAGCAGCGTATGCAGCACCTGGATCTGGTCGGCGTGATCGACGACCAGCGAAATGTCGGTGCCATCAGCGAGCGCAGCGATGCGCGCGAGTTTGACCCGATCCGCCACCGGCGTCGTCAGCAGCAGGCCGGGTATGCCCGCCTCGGCCATCGCCTCCATCTCCGCCACCGTGGCGCAGGAAATTCCGACCGCACCGGCCTCGATCTGTAACTGCGCGAGGCGCGGCGACTTGTGGGTCTTGGCATGCGGGCGGAGTGCAATGCCGTTCGTTTTGGCGAAATCCGCCATGGCCGCGATGTTGCGCTGGAGGGCCATGCCATCGACCACAAGCGCGGGCGTCGCGATATCCTGCAGGGCCGGCAGGGTCGGATCGAGAGCGGTCATGGCGCGGGCGAACTCCGGAATGGCAGCGTTGAAAATGTCTAGCAACGGGCAGCAGCGAGTTGAAGACGCACCAAAGTCGCGGCCGTCCGGCGGAAAATGGCTTGGCGATCAAGCTAACCGGCAAACCAACGTGGAGAAATTATTGCCAGGGAACGCGGCCATGGCGCAAGAATTGTCCTTTCGCTGCGGATTTACGCATGACTCCATCCAAGTTTCTGCCGTAGCTTGCGTGGAACCCGGCCGTTCCGCTATGCGCAGGCAGACGCAGGAGAATTTGACAGATGAACCGCTTTGAAATCACCCGCCGCGCCGCGTTGCTGACCTCGGCCGCCATTGCAGCCAATGTGGCGAACCCGTTCCGCGCCTTCGCGCAGGAGACGCCCCGCAAGGGCGGCGTGTTCAATGTCCATTACGGTGCAGAGCAGCGTCAGCTCAACCCCAGCCTGCAGGCGTCCACCGGCGTCTACATCATCGGCGGCAAGATGCAGGAAGCGCTTGTCGATCTCGATGCCAACGGCCAGCCGGTCGGCGTGCTCGCCGAAAGCTGGGAGTCGTCGAAGGACGGCAAGACCATCACCTTCAAGCTGCGCAAGGGCGTGACCTGGCACGACGGCAAGCCGTTCACCTCGGCTGACGTCGAATTCACCGCCATGAACATGTGGAAGAAGATCCTCAATTATGGATCAACGCTGCAGCTGTTCCTCACCGCGGTGGAAACGCCCGATGCCCACACCGCCGTGTTCAAGTATGAGCGCCCGATGCCGCTCGGCCTGTTGCTGCGCGCGCTGCCCGATCTCGGCTATGTCTCGGCCAAGCACATCTATGAAGGCTCGAGCGATATCCGACAGAACCCGGCGAACCTCGCACCGGTCGGCACCGGCCCGTTCAAGTTCAACAAATATGAGCGCGGGCAGTATATCATCGCAGAGCGCAACGAGAATTACTGGCGCCCGAATGCTCCCTATCTCGACCGCATCGTGTGGAAGGTCGTCACCGACCGCGCCGCCGCCGCCGCGCAGATGGAAGCCGGCGACATCCAGTATTCGCCATTCTCGGGCCTGACGATTTCCGACATGGCGCGGCTCGGCAAGGACAAGCGTTTCGTCGTCTCCACCAAGGGCAATGAAGGCAACGCGCGCACCAATACCCTCGAATTCAACTTCCGCCGCAAGGAACTGGCGGATATCCGCGTCCGCCGCGCCATCGCGCATGCGATCAATGTGCCGTTTTTCATCGAGAACTTCCTCGGCGATTTCGCCAAGCCCGGCACCGGCCCGATCCCGTCGGTCTCCACCGACTTCTTCCCCGGCCCGAACACGCCGCAATATCCCTATGACAAGAAGAAAGCCGCAGCGCTGCTCGACGAGGCCGGCTTCAAGCCCGGCGCCGGCGGCACACGCTTCTCGCTGCGCCTCCTCCCTGCCCCGTGGGGTGAGGACATCTCGCTGTGGTCGACCTTCATCCAGCAGTCGTTGAAGGAGGTCGGCATCCCCGTCGAGATCGTGCGCAATGACGGCGGCGGCTTCCTCAAGTCAGTCTATGCCGATCACGCCTTCGACATTGCCACCGGCTGGCACCAGTATCGCAACGACCCCGCGGTCTCGACCACCGTGTGGTATCGCTCCGGTCAGCCCGCCGGCGCGCCCTGGACCAACCAGTGGGATTGGAAGAACGATCAGATCGACAAGGTGATCGACGACGCCGCCACCGAGATCGATCCGGTGAAGCGCAAGGCGCTCTATGCGGAGTTCGTCAAGGAAGCCAATACCGAACTGCCGGTGTGGATGCCGATCGAACAGATCTTCGTCACCGTCATCACCGCCAAGGCGCGTAACCATTCCAACAATCCGCGCTGGGGCTCGTCGAGCTGGCACGATCTTTGGCTTTCCGCATAACTCCGTCATTGCGAGGAGCGAAGCGACGAAGCAATCCAGAAGGCCGCAAGTAAGGAAGAACTGGATTGCTTCGCTTCGCTCGCAATGACGGAGAGAACTTGGCGTAACGTCAAATAGAAACTACACTGAGCGTATGCGCATCCTTTCACTCGCGGGGCGACGGCTCGCCGCCTCGATCCCGACGCTCTTCCTGATCCTGATCGGCGTGTTCCTGCTGCTGCAACTGGCGCCGGGCGACACCGTCGATGCCATGATGGCGCAGATGGGCGGCGGCGATGCGGCGACCGCGCGCGAGCTGCGCAAGTTCTACGGCCTGGACGTCTCGGTGCCGGTGCAGCTCGTCAACTATCTGTGGCGGCTGGTGCAGTTCGATCTCGGCTTCTCCTCGATCTATGGCAAGCCGGTCGCCACCGTGATCTTCGAACGCTTGCCGGCGACGCTGCTGCTGATGACGGCATCGCTCTCATTTGCCTTCTTCTTCGGTCTCGTGCTCGGCGTCGTCGCCGCGCGCGGAGTCAATCGCTGGCCTGATACGCTGATCTCGACCCTCGGCCTGATCTTCTATGCCACGCCGTCGTTCTGGTTCGGCCTGATGGCCATCGTGGTGTTCTCGATCTATCTGCAATGGCTGCCGGCCGGCGGCTTCGAGGATGTCGGTGCGGTGCAGACAGCGTTCGAGCGGACGCTGGATATCGCGGCGCATCTGGTGCTGCCGACGCTGACGCTGGCGCTGATCTTCCTCGCCATCTATCTGCGCATCATGCGCGCCTCGATGCTGGAAGTGCTCAACCTCGATTTCGTGCGCACCGCCCGCGCCAAGGGCCTCGATGAGACCCGCATCGTCGCCAAACATGTGCTGCGCAATGCGCTGCTGCCGATGGTGACGCTGATCGGCCTGCAGGCCGGCACCATGCTCGGCGGCTCCGTCGTCGTCGAAAGCGTGTTCTCGCTGCCCGGCCTCGGCCGGCTCGCTTATGAATCGGTGATCCAGCGCGATCTCAACACGCTGCTCGGCATCGTCTTCGTTTCGGCACTGCTGGTGATCCTGGTGAATTTCCTCGTCGATCTCCTTTATGCCCGGCTCGATCCGCGCATCCAGGCGGAGGGCTGAGGATGGATGCGGTGAAACGCTATTTCCGTAGTCCCGCCGCCGTGGTCGGCCTGCTGCTGCTGCTCGTCGTCATCGCCATGGCTGTGAGCGCCGGCTGGATCTATCCCAACGATCCGCTCTCGCTCGCCGGGCGACCATTGGTCTGGCCCTTCGCCAATCCGCGCTTCCCGCTCGGCACCGACAATTCCGGCCGCGACATCGCCGCGCAGATTTTCTACGGCGCCCGCATCTCGCTCCTGATCGGCGGAGTCGCGACATTGATCGCCGTGATCATCGGCGTGCTGATCGGCGCCTTTGCCGGCTTCTATGGCGGCAAGGTCGACACGATCCTGATGCGCATCACCGAGGCGTTCCAGACGCTGCCGAATTTCGTTCTGCTCTTGGTGCTTGTCGCGGTGTTCGGCTCGACACTCACCACTGTGACCATCGCCGTCGGCATCGTGTCATGGCCCGCACCCGCGCGTCTCACGCGCGCCGAATTCATGTCGCTGCGCAGCCGCGAATTCGTCCAGGCTGGGCGCACGCTGGGGATGAAGGATTTGCAGCTCATCCTCGGCGAGATCCTGCCCAATGCGCTGCCGCCGGTCATCGTCTATGCGAGCGTCGTGATGGCCGTCTCGATCCTGCTGGAAAGCGCCCTCGCCTTCCTGCGTCTGTCCGATCCCAATGTCGCGTCCTGGGGCAACCTGATCGGCCTCGGCCGCGACGTGCTGCGCGTGCAGTGGTATGTATCGGCGATCCCCGGCATCGCCATCCTGCTCACGGTGCTTGCGGTATCGCTGGTCGGCCAGGGGCTGAACGATGCGCTCAATCCGAGACTGAAAAGCCGATGAGCGAGACCATCCTCACCATCGAAGACCTCAGCGTCAAGCTGCCGAAAGGCGCGGATCGCACCCACGCGCTCGGCGGCGTGTCGCTGTCCATCGCCGCCGACGAGATCGTCTGCGTCGTCGGCGAGTCAGGCTCGGGCAAATCTGTGATGGCGAATGCCGTGATGCGGCTGCTACCGCCGGAAGTCGCCATCGATGGCGGGCGTGTGCTGTTCGAGGGCAAAGACCTCGCCAGCGCCTCCCATGCCGAGATGCGCAAAGTGCGCGGCGCCGGCATCGCCATGATCTTCCAGGAGCCGATGACCGCGCTCAATCCGCTGCGCACCATCGGCGACCAGATCGGCGAGATGTTCGAGATCCACACCGAACTCTCGAAGAAGGAGATCAAGGCGCGCGTGCTGGCGCTGCTTGCCGATGTGCGCATCCCCGATCCCGCGCAGGCCGCACGCGCCTATCCGCACGAACTGTCCGGCGGCCAGCGCCAGCGTGCGATGATCGCCATGGCGCTGGCGCTCGATCCGCGTCTCCTGATCGCCGACGAGCCGACCACCGCGCTCGATGTGACGACGCAGGCGCAGATACTAAAGCTCATTCGCGAGCTGCAGAGCCGGCGCAAGACGGCAGTGCTGTTCATCACCCACGATTTCGGCGTGGTCGCCGAGATCGCCGACCGCGTGGTGGTGATGCAGCATGGCAAGGTGGTCGAGCAAGGCGCCGTGCAGGATGTACTGCACCATCCGCAGCATCCCTATACGCAGCAGCTCATCGCCGCCGTACCGCCGCTGACCGCACCGCCGCCGCGCAAGCTGAACGACGAGCACATCCTCACGCTGGAAAATGTCTCCAAGACCTATCGCAATGGCGGCTTCCTCGGCCGCGGCGCGCGGGTGACCCATGCGGTGAAGTCGGTCTCCCTGAAGCTGCCGCGCGGCGCGACGCTCGGCATTGTCGGCGAGTCCGGCTCGGGCAAATCGACGCTGGCGCGCTGCATCATCCGCCTGATCGATCCCGACGGCGGATCGATCGTACTCGAGGGTAGGGACTGGGCGAGCATGCCGCGCGAAGAGGTGCGGCGCGAGACCAAACATATCCAGATGGTGTTTCAGGATCCGTTCGCCTCGCTCAATCCGCGCCGCAAAGCCGGCGAGCTTGTGGCGCAGGGACCGATCGTGCATGGCGTGCCGCGCGCGCAGGCGCTTGCGGAGGCGAAGGAGCTGTTTCGTCTGGTCGGTCTCGATCCCTCGGCGATGGACCGCCTGCCGCATGAATTCTCCGGCGGCCAGCGCCAGCGCATCGGGCTTGCGCGCGCGCTCGCACTGAAGCCGGATGTGCTGGTGGCGGATGAAGCGGTGTCGGCGCTGGACGTCTCCGTGCAGGCGCAGGTGCTGAAGATGCTGCACGACCTGCGCGAACGGCTCGGCCTGTCGATCGTGTTCATCACGCATGATCTGCGCGTCGCTGCGCAGATCTGCGATCTCGTGGCCGTGATGAAGGACGGCGAGGTGGTGGAGCATGGGCTGGCCGGCGAGGTATTCGGCCGGCCAAAGCATCCCTACACGCAGGCGCTGCTGGCTTCGATCCCCGGCGGGGATTTTACGAGGAAGAAAGAGGCGGCGACGGCGTAGTTGTCACCCGTCATTGCGAGTGAAGCGAAGCAATCCAGAGAGCCAAGAACTGGATTGCTTCGTCGCTTCGCTCCTCGCAATGACGACTAAATTTCCTTCTTGTCTCGCCGCCGATAGACCAACAGCATGAACGGCGCGAGCAATCGCATCAATCCGTGCGCAGCGATCGGCACCGGCTCGGAGAACGGCAGCGCCAGCTCGTCATCCGGCACGCCGCGCACCGCTTTCGCGAATTCATTGCCGAGCGCGATCGACAGCGCCACCGCGCGGCCGTTGCAGCCGGTCCAGCCGAATGCATTCGGACCGAGCTTGTGCATGCGCGGCAGGAAATCGGTGGTCATGCCGACATAGCCGTTCCAGACATAGTCGAACTTCACGTCGCCGATCTCCGGCCACAGGCGCTGCAGCCGCGCGCCGACCATCTCCTTCAGCCGGCCCGTCTTGTCACCGAAGCCGATCACATTGCCGCCGGTGACGAGGCGATTGCGCGCGTCGTAGCGCATGAAATAGAGCTCGCCATGGGTATCCGACACCGCCTGCCGGCCGGGGATGATCGTCTGGCGCGCCTGCTCCGACAGCGGCTGCGTCGCCATCTGCCAGGACAGCACCGGCATCACCTCGCTCGCGATGCCGGGCGAAAGCTGTTTCGAGAATTCGCCGGTATAGGCATTGCTCGCGACCACCAATGCGCGGGAGCTGATCTGCCCCTTGGCGGTCTTGACGATCCAGCGATCGCCCTGCCGGGTAAAACTTTCCACCGGCGAGCGCGCATAGATGCGGCCGCCCTGCTCCAGCACCACGCGTGCGAGGCCGCGCGCCAGCGCCAGCGGATTGATGTGGCCGCCAGACTTGTTCCAGAAACCGCCGAACCATGCGGATGAGCCGAGCATCTTCTTCATCTCGTCCGACGACAACAGCTCCACCGGCGCGCCGTGCTTCGACCACTGCCGCACGCGGCGTTCGGCGATCTTGATGCGGCCCGGCGAATGCACCGGCTGGATCCAGCCATTCTGCTCGCCTTCCGCCTGGATCTGGTAGCGACGGGTGAGATCGAACAGGATGGAAGCGCTGTCGCGGATCAGGCCGACGAGGCGTTCGCCGGCACCACCGTAGCGCTTGATGATGTCCTCGGGATCTGGCCGCGACAGCGTCGGGATCACCTGGCCGTTGTTGCGGCCGGAGGCGCCCCAGCCGGGCTCGACGGCCTCCACGACAGCGACATCGATCCCCTGCTCGCGCAGATGCAGCGCCGTGGACAGGCCGGTGAAACCGGCGCCGATCACGACGACGTCGGCCTCGACACTGCCCGTCAGCTCCGGAAGGTCGGGCCCAGCAGGCGTGACGGCGGCCCAGAGCGAATTCGGCCAGGGCGCATTTGCGGTTTCCATCGTCAGCCTTTCCGGTCCCGCTTTCTTGCGGGATATTCCTAGCGAAACGCGGGGCAGATCACATGATCCGTTCCCTTGCGGCGGTTCCGCATTCTGCATAGTTTACGCGCCCAATCCAATGCAAGGTGGTGCACGCGTGACCCTCAAGAACATCATCGGAATCGACCATGCCGTGGTCTCCGTCAAAGACCTCGATGCCGCAGCCGCAATCTGGAAGAAGCTCGGCTTCACGCTGTCGCCGCGCGGCACCCACAGCGCCAAGATGGGTTCGGGCAACTACACGATCATGCTCGACCCCGACTATGTCGAACTGCTCGGCGTGATCGCCGAGACCGAACACAACGCGCCGATGCGGGATTTCCTGGCCAAGCGCGGCGAAGGCGTCGAGCGCATCGCTTTCACCGCGGTGGATTCCGCTGCAGGCGCCGAAGAAATCCGCGCACG
This sequence comes from Pseudomonadota bacterium, assembly GCA_023449855.1. Classification (GTDB taxonomy): domain Bacteria; phylum Pseudomonadota; class Alphaproteobacteria; order Rhizobiales; family Xanthobacteraceae; genus Tardiphaga. The sequence goes on from JAEXHR010000085.1 coordinate 15,503, forward strand.
CGGCTATGAGCCGATCGGGCCGACCGATTTCGAGCGCCCGGTGACGCTGCCGGACGGCACCGTGAGCGCGGCGAAGTTTCGCGTGTTTCACTGGCCGATCGTCGAAGCACCGGGCGGGCTGCGCATTTTCGCCTGCCAGCACAAGACGCGCGAGACGGTCTGGATTCCCGAGCTGATGACGCATGCCAATACGGCGAAGCGCCTGAAGCAGGTGCTGATCGTCACCACCGAGCCGGAAGCGGATGCGGCGCATATGGCAAAGCTGATCGACGGCACCACCCGCAAGGAGAGCGACGACGCCGTGGCCGTGCCCTCGGGCGGCGATCGTGCGGACTTCGTGTTCATGACGAAGGATGTGCTGGCGAAGCGTTTCCCGGGCACGTCGCTCGACGGCGCACCGGCGCGCGGCGGCGTGGCGCTGGTGTTCATCGCCGGCGATCTGGCGGCAGCGGAGAAGGCTGTGGGGTCGGCGGGTGCGAAGACCGAGGTCGGCGTTGTCGTGCCGCCCGCCAATGCGAATGGCGTGCTGCTGGCGTTTGTGGAGGGGTAAGGCCTTTCCCGCGTCATTGCGAGGAGCCCTTGCGACGAAGCAATCCAGTCTTTCCTCACCTGGCTTTCTGGATTGCTTCGCTGCGCTCGCAATGACGGCTACTTCTTCTCCCCCAAATCCCAGAACATCCCCGCCATGATGCGCAGCGCCTCCGCCGTCACCGGTTTGAGGATGTGCTCATCCGGTGCATGCTGCGAGCAGCCGGGATAGGAATGCGGGACCCACACGGTGGGCAGGCCGAGAATATCCGTGAACACATCGTTCGGCAGCGAGCCGCCGAAATTCGGCAGCAGCGCGGGCGGCTTGCCCGTGGTCTTGCGTACCGACTCCACCGCCCAGCCGACCCAGGGATTGTCGATATCCGTGCGCGAGGCGCTGAAGAATTGCGACTGGCTGACCTTGATGTCGCCAAAGCCCTTCGCCGCGAGATGCTTCTCGATGGCCGGCACGACATTCTCGATATCGGTGCCGACGACGAAACGAAGCTGCAGCACCGCATGCGCTTCGCCGGGAATGGCATTCGCGGGGTTCGCGACATTGCCGGCATTGATGGCCAGCACTTCGAGCGTATTCCACGCATAGAGCCGCTCGGCGGGCGTCAGCCCTTCCTCGCCCCAGCCTTCCGACAGCGACGGTTCATCCGGCGTCGGCGCCACCACCACATCGGCGAGCGCCGCGCGAATCTGGTTGGTGATGCGGGGCGGCTTCAATGCGTCCAGCAGGATGCGGCCATCCCGATCGACCAACGTCGCAATCGCCGATGCGAGGATCGTCGCGGGATTGGCGAGCAATCCGCCCCAATTGCCGGAATGATGCGCACCGTCGCGCAGCTTGAGATCGAGATGGATGCGGCGGCCACCGCGGCAGCCGAGAAAGATCGTCGGCCGCTCGGCGGACAGACGCGGGCCATCGGAGGCGAGGAACAGGTCGGCCTTCAACTCATCGCGGAGGCTCTCGCACACCTTCGGCAAATCGGGCGAGCCGATTTCCTCGCCCATTTCGACGATGAACTTCACATTGAAGCCGAGCTTGCCGCCACGCACTTCATGCACGGCGCGAAGCGCAGCGATATTGATGGCGTGCTGGCCCTTGTTGTCGGCGGTGCCGCGGCCATAAACGCGCTCGCCCACCGTGGTGCAGCGCCATGGGTCGAGGCCGTCACGCCACTCGCCTTCCATGCCGGGCACGACGTCGCCATGGCCGTACATCAGCACGGTCGGCAGATCGTCGCTCTCGTGATAGGTGGCGAGCAGATTCGGCCCGCGGCCCGATGGCGACGGGACAATTTTCGTGGTGAAGCCGAGCGCCGTGAACTGCGGCACCAGCTCCTCGTCGAGATAGGCGCGCAGCTCCTCGCCGCGCTTGTCGCTCTGGCTCTCGGTCTTGTAACCGACCATGCGGTCCAGCACGGCGAGAAACTCGCCGGACTGGAATTGCGCGTCGATGCGCGCGATGGCTTGTTCGCGCGACATCAGAGCGTCGCGAACACGGCATCGGCCTCGGTGAGGAGGCGATCGGCATGGGCCGCGGTGAACACCAGCGGCGGGCGGATCTTCAGCGTATTGGCGGCGGCGCCTGTCGCCGAGATCAGCACCCGGCGCGCGCGCAGGCCGTTGACGATGGCAGCGGCGGCGGCGGCATCGGGCTCCTTGGTGGTGCGGTCCTTGACCATTTCCACGCCGACATAGAGACCGGAGCCACGGACATCGCCGATGCCCGGATACTTTTTCGCCAACGCTTCAAAACCTTCGCGCAGGATCTTGCCGACCTTCAGCGAATTCTCCACCAGCTTCTCGTCCTGGATGACATTGAGCACGGCTTGCGCCGCAGCCATCGCCACCGTGTTGCCGCCGAACGTGTTGAAGTAACGGTTGTCGCGGCCGAATTTTTCGACGATCTCCGGCAGCATCACTGCGGCGGCGACGGGGTAACCGTTACCCATCGGTTTGCCCATGGTGATGATATCGGGCGTGATGCCGTGGCGCTGATAGCCCCACAGTTTCTCGCCGCTGCGGCCGAAACCGGACTGCACCTCGTCGGCGATATAGATGCCGCCGGCCTTGTGAACGACATCGACGACGGGCTGCAGCAGGTTCGTCGGATGCGAGAAGATGCCGTCCGATGAGAACATGGAATCCGCAATGAAACAGGCGACGCCAGCACCCCGGCGCTGCAAGTCGACGATCTGCTCGGAGACCTTTTCGGCCATCCACTTGCCCATGTTTTCCGGCGCGATGCGATAGCTGTCCGGCGCCGGCACGCGGCGCACGAATGTGCCGAGCGGCGAGAACGGACCGAGCGACGGCGAGAAGCCGGCGGTCAATTCCGAATTACCGTGATAGGCCTCGTCGGTGATGATGATGCCCTGATTGCCGGTGTGGTGCTTGGCCATGCGCACCGCGAGATCATTGGCTTCCGAGCCGGTGCAGGTGAACATCGCATGGCGCGCCGGGCCATCGAAGGTCGCGAGCAACTGCTCGGCGTAATCGAGAATGCCCTTCTGGATGTAGCGCGTATGGGTACAGATGGTCTGCGCCTGCTTCGTGATCGCCTCGACCACGCGCGGATGACAGTGGCCGATGGAGACAACATTGTTATAGGCGTCGAGATATTCGTTGCCCTCGCTGTCATAGAGCAGCACTCCGTTGGCGCGCGCGACTTCGACCGGGTCCTTGTAGAACAGGCGATAGGCCGGGCCGAGCAGCGCGATGCGGCGCTCGACGAGTTTGCGGCTTTCAGGCGTAAGGCTGGAGGCCGTGGCGGGATCGAAACCGTTGACCATCTTGCCGCGCTGGGCTGATGTCGTTGACATGGGATGCTCCTGTAATGTGTTCGTCTATCAGCGCGCGAGGTCGATCAGCTCACCCGCGAGATCGTCCATCGAGCGGCCCAGGAACCAGTCGATCTGGCCCCAGGTCATGTGATTGTTGCGCAGGACATAGTCCGCCACCGACGGCACGCGGTTGGCCATCGCGGTGGACAGCAGGATACGCGTGGTCAGGCGCGACATGATCAGCGGCGGGATCAGCGCGAGCTCTTCCTCGGTGAGATCGGCGACGGCAAGATAGCCGCGCAGGAGATCGCGCCCATGGGCGAAGATCTCGCCTTCCATCTTCTCCGGCAACTGATTGAGCATCGCCGTCGAGACATCGATGGCGATGGCGGTGCGCACGGTGTCTCCGAAATCGATGATGCCGCTGATGAAGGTCGGCAACCGGGGATCGGCGACGATGTTGGAGCGTGTGAAGTCGTTATGCAGCACCTGCTGGCGGCACTGCTTCAGGCGCGGCTCGATGGAGGCGAAGCGCTCCAGCACCGTTTCCAGCCTGGCCCGCCATACAGTGTCGGTGATCTCCGGCAGCAGCGGCGCCAGCGTCGGCAGGTTCTTCACGTCCCACGGCACGACCCGGGTCTCGGTGGGATGGCTGAAATCGGCGAGCGCATGACGCAGCGTCGCCAGCAAGCGGCCGATTTCTTCCCGGCCGCGGACATCGATGAGCACTTCGCTGAGCGGCTGGCCCTCGACGAAAGACATCATCCGCACCTGACGGCGCTGACCGGCGCGGTCGGTATAGAGAAAGTGGCCGTCGCCCGCTGCGTTGGGGATCACGCGCGGGATCGGCAATTCGGGCGCACGGGCCGCGACATGTTCGAGCACGCGGATCTGCAGATCGATCTCGGCGACATCCTCGGTGGGATTGGCAACCTTGAGGACATAACGCTGGCCTTGCGCCGGCGCGATGCGGAAGGTGTCGTCCTTTTCCGTGGCGAAACGGGTCGGTTTGCCGTCGATGCCGAAATGGGCGCGGGCCAGATCGACTGCCTCCGCCTCGCTCATATTTATATACGATGCCGCGAGGCCGCTCTGCATTGCAATCGGAGCGGAAGTCTCGTGTTTCACTTGGGCGTATCCACTTGGCTTGATCCAATCTCGATTCGGAACCGGCATTGGCATGCAAGCCGGTCTGATCGACATTGGCAATGCCGATGCCCTTTCTAGCAATCTCGATGCCAGTTGTCAGGCTATCCGCGGTATCCAGCTCCCAATCTTCGTGACAGAGACCCTCACATCGGGATCAATCGATCTGCCCATGCGTTGGCCCTCACTCCGACAAGCTTGAGGGATTGTCCTTGACCATTAACTTCGAAACGCTGTGGGCGTCGCTGCTGCTCTATGGGCTGAACGCAATCTACGCTGCCGCCCTGCTGGCCATCGGCCTCTACCTTTCGGGCGCTGCCGATCGCATCGTGACCGGCGCGCTCTCGCACACCCGGCGGATCGACCCGCTGGTGTCGAATTTCGTCGCCTCGCTGGCGCGCTATGCAGTATTGGCCGTCGTCGGCATCGCAGTCCTGCAGCTGTTCGGCATCCAGACCGCGAGCCTCGTCGCCGTACTCGGCGCTGCGTCGCTGGCCATCGGCCTGGCATTGCAGGGCACGCTTGCCAATCTCGCGGCCGGCGTCATGCTGCTTTTGTTTCGGCCGTTCAAGATCGGCGACAATGTAGAGGTGGCCGGCAAAGCCGGCACGGTGACGTCGCTGTCGCTGTTCATGACCGAACTCAAGACCGCGGAAAATGTGCAGGTGCTGCTGCCAAACGGCTCGGTGTGGGGATCGGCGATCATCAACAAATCGACCTATCCCGGCGCCAGCGCCGGCAAGGTCGAGGTCAGTTTCCCGGTGCGCGCCGGCGTCGAAGCGCAAAGCATGGGGCGCGACCTCGTCGCCGATCTCGCGCAGGATGTCCGTGTACAGCGCGAACCAGCGCCGCACGCAAAGGTCTCGAAAGTGGTCAATCTCGCCGATGGCGACGGCGTCGTCGAACTCACCGTTGCGGCGACGACCGATCCTCACGATGTCGATGCGGTGAAAGCGAAACTGCTCGAAGCGATCAATAGCTATGTCGCCGGGCGGCCGTCGGCATTGCCGAAGCCGGCAAACTGAAGGCGCCACGTCTCCGCCGTTCGGAACGGGCCCTAGCGCCTGGCCGGGGCGACGGCGCCGGCGGCCCCGCGCAGATCGGACAGTGGCACGCAGCTCTTCTTGCGGCGCTGGTTGTTCGGCGCGCCCTGCACTTTCAACACCTTGCCGGCTGAGCAGGAGCCATTATCGACATAGACGGTGGAATACGGATCCATCGCGAGCGGTTCGAAAGACAGGACACGCTGCGCCGCCGACGGGCTAACCATAGAGAGCGTAAGGGCTGCAGCAACAAGCCCGAGCCAAATTGAACGCATCAATCCTATCTCGCGTAAAAAACCAAACCGGCGATGACAACCATGGCTGCCACCGCGAACAAATGGGCGCAAGCGATCGATACGGCCTCGACCGCCGGCCCTGCTTTCTGCTTCAGCCCGGATGCGGGCATGCGCGACGCGGGCTGCGCCTTGGAGCGAGATATCGTCAATTGAACAGTCCCCGATGCCGGCGCGAAGACGTCCCCGATGCGCCAACGGCCACAACCTCGGCATCAAATGAGGCGAGAGTGAGTCAGCGTCGCGACACGACACGATCGAATGCAGACGTCTCCATATTGGAGCATGATCTAATCCGAAAACCGCACGCCACCTCTCGGGATCATGCTCTAGTTGTCCTGCATCGCCCATGCCCTGCCGGCTTGTGCGACAGCCGGCGCGACATCGCGTGCGCAATGCTCTGTGGCGCGCTCAAATTGCTCCTGAATTTCAGGCGTCACCGATCCACCCGCACTGTCGATTTCGCGCAGGGAGATGGTCGAGGTGAACTCGGCTGCGAAGCAACTGCAGAACTTCTTTGAATCGTTCGAAGGACGATTCGGCCGTTTGCGAAAATGATTTGAACAGCTCTTTTCCAGATTGGACGCCATCTGGTCGATTTCGTTGGCCGAAACCGGCGACGCGAAAGCAAGCGCCAATGCGATGATGACCCCCCTAGACCGCATCCTGCTGCCCCACGCCAAGGTCCCGCCCCCCAAACTCACATGCAACTGTCATAATATACCTTGGTTCCGCACATTTGTGACGCTTTAGTATCAATCAGTGTCGAAGCCGCGCCTTAAACTGGGGTGAATTGTCGCAAATGCGACGGTTGAATCCGCTATCCCCAGCAGAGATGGTCAGACATGGGACGAATCCTGGAATTGATCGCGATCATCGTGATCGGCGGCGGCAGCGCGGCGTTGTTTGCCTATTCGATGGGCTCGCTCGCGATGGACGAATTCGGCCTCGGCAGCCGGCCCCTCGTCTCAATTTCGCTATTGTCCGCGGGCTTTATCGCCCTGTTGCTCGTTGTCGAGTTCCTCGGCGCGTTCAGGACCGCCGCCACGTCACAAGACATGTCGGCTAAAGATGGCCCTCAACGGGAAAGCTTGATGCATCAGATCACCAAGGCCGACATCGTCATCTCCGTGGGCCGAGGCCTCATCATGGCCGCAGCCATTGTCGGAGCGACGTATTACTTCGGCAGCTGGTATCTCGGCGGCGAAGGCCTTGAAGCGTTGTTCCACGGCGTCGACGATCACATCGCAGCCTCGGTCGACAGCACGATGACGCCGAAGACCGAAGCCACGCAGTAGCCTTTTCGTAGCCCGGATCAGGCTCAGCTATCCGGGCTACAGTTCAATAGGCCACCGATTGCGGGCGGCCGACCCCGCTATACAGGAAGCCGTTGCGGATCACTTCCTCGGGCGAATAGATGTTGCGGAGATCGACGATCACCGGACAGGCCATGATCGACGCCATCTCCTTCAGATCCAGCGCACGGAACTGCTCCCATTCGGTGACGATGGTCACCGCGTGGCTGCCACGCGCGCAATCATAGGCGCTCTCACAGAAGGTGACATTCTCGAACACCTTCTTGGCCTGCTCCATACCGACGGGGTCGTAGATGCGTATCTCGGCGCCCATGTCCTGCAATGCGGTGATCAGCGGGATCGACGGCGCGTCGCGCATGTCATCGGTGTTCGGCTTGAAGGTGACGCCGAGAATGGCGATGGTCTTGCCACGCAAGTTGCCGCCAAAGGCATGCGCCACCTTGCGGGCCATCGCGCGCTTGCGCTGGTCGTTGACGGCGACGACCGTCTCGACGATGCGCAGCGGGGCCTCATGGTCCTGGCCGGTCTTGATCAGCGCCAGCGTATCTTTCGGGAAACACGAGCCGCCATAGCCAGGGCCGGCATGCAGGAACTTCGCGCCGATGCGGTTGTCGAGCCCGATGCCGCGCGCGACTTCCTGCACGTTGGCGCCGACCTTCTCGGCGAGATCCGCGATCTCGTTGATGAAGGCCACTTTGGTGGCGAGAAAGGAATTCGCGGCGTATTTGGTGAGTTCCGCCGTGCGGCGATCGGTGTAGAGGATCGGTGACGCGTTGAGATGCAGCGGGCGATAGACTTCCGCCATCACCTGCTTGGCGCGCGTATCGCTCGAACCGATCACGATGCGGTCCGGATGTTTGAAATCGCGGATCGCCGCGCCTTCGCGGAGAAACTCCGGATTTGAGACAACCGCGAACTCGGCGTCCGGATTTTCCTCGCGGATGATGCGCTCGACCTCGTCGCCGGTGCCGACCGGAACGGTCGATTTGTTCACGACCACCGTGAATTTGGTGATCGATCTGGCGATCTCGCGGGCGGCCGCATAGACATAAGTGAGATCGGCATGACCGTCGCCGCGCCGCGACGGCGTGCCGACGGCGATGAACACGACCTCGGCGTCTCCCACCGCTTTGGTGATGTCGGTAACGAAATTCAGACGCTTCTGCTTCGCATTGCTGGCGACCAGCGCATCGAGGCCAGGCTCGTGAATCGGAATCTCGCCGCGATTGAGCGCATCAATCTTGCCCTGGTCAGTATCGACGCAGGTGACGTGATGGCCGAAGTCCGAAAAGCACGCACCTGACACCAGCCCGACATAGCCGGCGCCAATCATCGCAATTCGCATTGCATGTCCTGTCTTTTATGGTCCGCGGTCAGAACGACCCGGACGCCCCCATTTTTAGAGGCATGATCTGATCCGAAAACCGGTAGCACTTTTCGGGATCATGCCTTGATGCCGCGAGATCTCAGCTGCTGAGCATCAGCTCCCCGTCGAGATGGCGCGGAAAGAAGAAGAAGTTGTTCACGTAGGATTGCCCGGGTTTGCGGCCACCATTGGGCAGAAGCGCATCGGGATCCTGCATTGTCCGGACATCGAAGAAATCCACGGGGACGATGTCGTCATCGGCGAGGAAATAGCCTCTGTAGTCCTTGGCCCCGAAGAAATCGAAAATCGACTTCGTCGCATCGGATCGATGGCGATCCTCGGCCTCGACGAGAAATACCGGCTGACAGCGATCGATCAGGCCGGTCGCGCCCTTCAGCACGCTGAGCTCATGCCCTTCCACATCGACTTTCACGAAAGCGACGTCGTCCTTCATCACGCCATCGAGCCGCGCCAGCGGTACATGGGCGGCGACGACATTGGTGGTGTTCGGCGCATGCGATGCTTCCAGCGAGGCAAGACCATGAACCAGCCCGTCTTCGCTCTGAGGAATATAGAGATCGGCATCGCCCTCATGATCCGACAATGCGATCTCGTGAATGCTGACATTCGATGCCGAGGTCCGGCGCAGCAGCGCGGCCATGTCATGAGACGGCTCGAAGGCATGAACCTTGCCCGACAGCCTGGCCAGCTTCTGGGTATAAAGCCCGACATTGGCGCCGACATCGACCGTGACGGCGCCGGCCGGCACGATCTTGTCGAGATAGTTCAGCTCGCGCTCGGCCGTTTTCGGCCGCTTCATGAAGCGCCAGCGCAGCCACATGGACGGGAACGTATCTTTCAGGATCTGCTTGGTTCGTTGCGTGGCGGTCATCGCTGTCACCCTTCGTTCGAGGCAGTTTCGATCTGAAGAACGCCTGGATGCGCGGCAGCACTCATCGCGCAGCCGGACACATCCTTTCCGGTTACATCCTTCACGGACAGGCAGCCACTTGGGTCAGAATGCGTTGCCGGAAATGAATTCCTTGCGCACCGTCTGAACGATGATGCGGATGTCCCGCGCCATCGACCAGCTCGAGATGTAATCGAGATCGTAATCGATGCGGGCAATCGCCAGCTTGGGATCGACGGTGCTGCCACGGCAGCCACTGATCTGGGCGAGACCGGTGATCCCCGGACGCGCACTGTGGCGCTGGAAGTAATACGGCACGAGATCTTCATAGAGCATGTTGGCAGCCAGCATCCCCGGCACATGGGGGCGCGGCCCGACCAGTGACATGTCGCCCTTCAGCACATTGATGAGCTGGGGGAGCTCGTCGAAGCTCGTCTTGCGCAGGATCTTGCCGATCTTCGTTACGCGCGCGTCACCCTGCACCGTCTGCTGGACACCAAGCTTGTCGCCGAGATCGCTCCGCATCGAGCGGAACTTGTAGATCTTGAAGGTGCGGTTGCGGTAGCCGTAGCGATACTGCGTAAAGAATACCGGCCCAGGCGACGTCGCCTTGATGATCGCGGCGACGACCAGAAAGAAGGGCAGGAAGAACAGCAGCGCCGAGCCCGATGCCGTGACGTCGAACAACCGTTTGGTGATGGAGGCCGACGGTTCGCGCCGGACGATCGCCTTGCGACGACCGCGATAGGCGCTGCTGCCATAGGTTCCGTAGCCACCGGCGAGTTCCACCGGGCGCATCGAGATAAGCTGTTGCCCTTTCCAGAGCGGAGTCACTTTGCTTCGTTCGAGACCAACTGAAACAGTAGAGACCATTTGGTTGACGCTCCCTGCTGGAACTTTGGTGGGTAATCTCTCCTCAGCGCGGGCGACGTGACACACAACTAGTTCGTCAGCATCATGGCATTCGCTGATGCGAATGCTCACAAATGCCCTGCCCCACACTTCGAATAGCTTTCGCCAGTGAAGTTCCTTTAACTCTTTGCGCGAATTGGGGCCGCAAAGCGGTATTGGCGTGCATGAGTTTGCAGCACGACGCATGCGCAAGATTGTGCGGCGCGAAAAATTCTGTGTGGGAAAAAGCGCTTAGCAATTTATGACTGCCTTGCGCTGCGTTCGCTTCGGGGCAGCCATGCAAAAATCTGGCAGAACATTGTGCTCGAAATTCTCATCGCGCATTCGCGCGAACCGGTGCATGATTTCGTTCATCACGTTCGAGGTGAAACCGTGATGGCTGCGATTCGAACGTGATTTTTCATCGAATGCTAAACAGCCCGGCATTAGGTGCCGCGTACCAACAGTAATTTTCAGTCGGACATCGTCGGTTACGACCATGGCGTTGAGGCGGACCACACAGACCCACACAACGGAAGCGCGGCTCCTCGTGCTGCCTGATCGTGCCGATGCGTTGCGTGCCGATGCGATGAGCGGCTTCGCACCACAAACGGACGAGGCTGTCATGGATCAGTCGCTCTCCGATCCCACGCACAGCGCCAATCGCAAGCTGCGTTATCTTATCATTCTTGCGACGGCGCTTGCTTGGCTCGCCATTATTACCTCCGTCCGATTCTTTTTCTTCTAGATCGCAGACCCGCTCCGCCGCCGGGTTCATCCATGAGTCTGCCGCCGACATTGTCGCCACACCACTAGATGGTGTGTGGGCGATTGAAATTGACCGCAGCAAGTTCCCCGTCATAGTTTGACGATCATGCCGCGTCGCCCTTCTTCATATCAGCGCCCAAGCAAGGCGGCGCTGCCGCCCAAGACACGCATCTATGCCATCGGTGACATCCATGGCCGCGCCGATCTCCTGCAAGAGGTGATCCATCGTATCGATGAAGATATCGAACGCCGGCCGATCGCTTTCGCCGGCGAGGTCTATGTCGGCGACTACATCGATCGTGGCGCGGATTCGAAAGGTGTGATCGATCTATTGGCAGTACGCATGGTGCAAAACCATGCAATCTGCCTGCGCGGGAACCATGAAGCACTGATGGAGGAGTTCCTCTACGACAATCCTGCTGTGCTCGATGGCTGGATTCAGCTTGGCGGTCTCGCCACATTGGCGTCCTATGGCATCGCATCGACACGCGGTCAGACTGCAGACGACATGCAACACGCGCTCCGCGCGGCCTTGCCGACCACACACCAACTTTTTTTGCGTTGCCTGCGGAACAATATTCGCTGCGGAGACTTCCTGTTCGTTCACGCTGGTATTCGTCCGGGCGTGCGTTTCGATGCTCAAGACCCGAACGATCTGATGTGGATTCGCGACGAGTTCCTGAATTCCACCGCAGATCATGGTCTCTATGTCGTGCACGGTCACACACCGGTTCCACACGCGGATATTCGCGACAATCGTGCGAATATCGATACCGGTGCCTGGCGTAGCGGCGTGCTCACTTGTGTTGCGATCGAGGGCACGGAGATCATGGTTCTGTAGCAGAGTGTGGAAATACGATCGCGCGGCGCGATTACTGACGCTACAGCGACGTCAAACTTTCTTTCGCCGTTTTTAACCGGACAGTTCGCCATCAAATGTCATCGAACTCGTGCAGATGACTTGAGTGGTACTTTGTTGGGGGTCTGTCATGTCATCGTTTCGCCGGTTGTCCGGTCTACTTGTCCTGTCCTTGCTCACGCTTGGTGCAATCATCGCCAATGCGCCGAGCGTTTCAGCACAACAACGCCTCTCCGCTGCCTCGCCTTCGGGCGCCTATATCCTCGGCCCGACCGATCGCGTTCGCCTCAAAGTCTATGGCGAGCCTGATATCACCGGCGAATATGAAGTCGACGCCAATGGTAATGTATCGGTTCCGCTGGCCGGTCAGGTGAAAGCGGCAGGGCTCACCACCAAGCAACTCGAGCGCAGTATCACTTCGGCTCTGGCCAAAGGCATCGTCAGGGACCCACGCGTCAGTGTGGAAATGGTCGCGTATCGCCCCTTCTACATTCTCGGCGAAGTGAAGAAGAGCGGCGAATATCCGTATCGAGTCGGCCTGACCGTTCTCGACGCTGTCGCTACCGCCGGCGGATACACCTATCGGGCCAACGAGAACAAAGTCTATCTACGTCGCGCAGGTTCGGCGGTCGAAGAGATCTATCCCATGGATGCGCCGGTTCTCCTTTATCCCGGAGACAATGTGCGTGTTCCCGAGCGATATTTCTAAATCTCATCTCATTCTCACCACTCTGTCTTGATGAGTGAGAGCGCTTGACCGCGACATCCCCTGCTTCGGTGTTGCGTTGCCATAGTCTCGTCTCTTTGCGCTGCGTAATCTTGTGCAGTGCGACGAACTTTAGTTCGCACGCCACGTTGTCACGAGCTTGGGGGACGTTTCATCAAACGTGAGTTGAGCGTGTGTGCTAGCGGGGGCGCTTCATTCACCAAAGCCTTGCCGGTTTTGCAGGCTTCGCGGTGAATTTCTGAGCGGCAATCGAGTCTCGACAACGATTATTCGATCGCGAAGGACGGAAATGCCTTCGCAAGGGATGTATGATGAAATGTTCGCCGGCATCATCGGTAGCTGATGCGATCGCCGCGCGCAGGCATGCGCTCCGATCGATGGCCGCCATGCGTCATGCCCGGCGCTTCGCGCCATGGTCAGCAACTGCGGTACTGCTCGGCATCGCGTCCCCTGCGGGTGCGCAGGCGATCCAGAACACCATGGATCCCCTGGGTGCGCCATGGAATGCCCAGCGCATCTTCGAGCCATCCGCCCTGCCGCAACTCGAACATCGGGACGCCCGCGACAACGATATCGAGCCGGTAGCGCCCGAAGACACGCCTGTGAAGGGGCGACAGCATCCGGGTTATGAGCCGGTCGGTATCCGCTCGGGGTCGTGGATGTTCAATCCTTCGTTGATGACCGGCGCGCTCTATGACAGCAATGTATTTGCGTCGAACACGCAGAAGAACTCGGACATCGCGGCCACGATCGAGCCAAGCCTGCGCGCCTACACGCTGTGGGAGCGCCATGGCATCGATCTCAAGCTGAATTCGCAGACCACGGTCTATAACCAGTATTCCAGCCTCGACCAGACCAATGCGAGCCTCAAGGGCGCGGGCTGGTTCGATGTTGCCCATGACATGGTCGTGCTCGGCAGCTTCCAGATCGCGCATCTGAACGAAGGCGTGGGATCGTTGAGTTCGCCAACCAATGCGATCACACCGACACCTTATAATCTGTTCTCCGGTGACCTCACGGTGCGCAAGGAATGGGGTCGGCTGACCGGCTCGGTGGGCGCACGCGTCGACTCCTATGAATTCGGCACCGCGCGCGCGCAGGATGGCAGCATCATCGACCAGAGCGCCCGCGACGGCCAGATCTATGCGGTGCACGGCCGGATCGATTACGCCTTCTCGCCGTCGCTCGGCTGGTTCGCCGGCGCCGAGGGGAATCAACGCGATCTGCGCGGCATTCCCGGTTCGTCCATCGATTCCACCGGCTATCGCGTTCTGTCAGGCTTCACCGTCGGTCTCGGCCGTCTGGTGAAAGGTGAGTTCGGCGGCGGCTATGTGGAGCAGCGCTTCGACAATCCGCTGATCGGCACGGTCTCCGGCCCCTCCTATCGCGCCAAGTTGACCTGGAGCCCGACGCGGATGCTCGACATCCATGTCAAGGCCGAGCAGCTGGTGACGCAGACCTCGGACACCAGCTCCACCGGCGTGCTGGCCAATGCGGTGCAGATCGGCGCCGACTACGAGCTGCTGCGCAATGTCGTACTGTCGGCGTCCGCCGGCTACGAGGTCGACAACTTCTTCGGCCAGGACCGCCGCGACACGGTCACCTCGACCAATGCCAGCGTCAAATATCTGATGAACCGGTTCAGCGCGATCTCTGCCTATCACCGCTACACATCGCGCCAGAGCAACACGCCGCTGTTCAGCTATGACAAGCACCAGGTAGGGATCAATGTTACAGCGCAATTTTGATCAAGCCTATCCTGCCGCGGATCCCGTGCCGACATCGGTGGAAGGATGGAAGGCGCCGACCGTCGATCTGCGCGAGATGGCCCGCATCCTGCGCCGCCGCTGGCGCGCGGTCGTCGCGCCGGCCGCTGGGCTCGGCGCCGTTGCCATTACCTATATCCTGATGGCGACGACGCTCTATACGGCGAATTCGACCGTGCTGGTCGATCCCCGTCGCGCCACCATGATCGAGACCAATCAGACGACGCCGACCAATATCGGCACCGACGATGCGACGATCGAAAGCCAGGCGCTGCTGATCCAGTCGGTCGCCACGGTGCAGCGCGTGGTCGATCGGCTGAAGCTGACCGAGGATATCGAGTTCATCCCGAAGCCCGGCCTGCTCGATCCCATCAAGAGCCTGTTCAAGAGTTCAGGCCAGTCCGGCGGACTCAGCGCCGAGGAGATCGCACGCGCCAATGCCGTGGACATCCTGCAGCAGCGCATGAAGGTGACACGCCAGGGAACCACATTCCTGGTCGATATCGCCGTGAGCTCGGAATCGCCGAGCAAGGCGGCAACCATCGCCAATGCCGTTGCATCCGCCTATTTCGACGAGCAGGTCCGCGCCAAGACCGATGCGAACAAGATCGCCGCCAAATGGCTCGGCGGCCAGATCGACGATCTCAAGAATCGCGTGGTGGTGTCCGAGAAGGCTGTCGCCGACTATCGCGCCGCCAACAATCTGTCGGTGGCACAAGGCGTCACCGTCAATGACCAGCAGATCACCGACCTCAACAACAAGCTGATCGCCGCCCGCGTGCAGACCGCCGAGGCGCGCGCGAAATATGACCAGGTTCAGCAGCTCGCCAAGTCCGGCGCCGATGCGGGCGGGCTGAATGCCGCCGTCTCCTCGGACATGGTGAGCAAGCTGCGCACGCAATATGCCGATATCGCCAAGAACGACGCCGACCTGACCAGCAAATACGGCCCGCGCCATCCCCTGGTCGCAAATGTGCGCGCCCAGTTGAAGGATACACAGAAGCTCATCAATGAAGAGCTGCGGCGCATCATCGAGAGCACCAAGCACGACTACGAGGTCGCGCAATCGCGCGAGGCCTCGCTGCAGGACAGTTTCGACAAGCTGCAGGGCGTCTCGACGACCTCGGGCCAGGCCCTTGTGCGCCTGCATGAATTGCAGCGCGAGGCCGAGGCCAATCGCACGCTCTATGAATCCTATCTCGCGCGCTCCAAGGAGACCACGGCACAGGAAAGCCTGGAGCTGCCGGATTCGCGCATCGTTTCCATGGCCAGCGTGCCGCTGTTCCCGTCCGCGCCGAAGTCCAAGCTCATTCTCGGCCTCGCTCTCCTGCTCGGCCTCGGCGCCGGCACCGTGCTGGCATTCCTGATCGACTATCTCGACGGCAAGATCAAAACGCTGGAACAGATGGAGACGATCGCCGGTGTGCCGGCCCTCGCCGCGCTGCCGGCCATTGGCGCGCGCGAACTCGCCACCCGCGCCAAGCGCGGCCGTGCCGAGCTCGGAAATTACGATCCGCGCACCATGCGCCTGTTGCCGCCATCCTTGCAGCCGCCACTGATGCGCTATGCCATCGAAGAGCCCGGCACTTTCTTCGCCGAAGCGATCCGCGCCGTACGCCTGTCGATCCAGCGGGCGCGCAAGGTCGCGCCGGTCAAGATCGTGCTGGTGACATCCGGCCTCGAGAGCGAAGGCAAGACGACATTCGCGGGCAATCTCGCGCTTTCCATCGCCACGCTCGGCATCAAGACCCTGCTGATCGATGCCGATCTGCGCAATCCCGGCATGACCCGTGCGCTCTGCCCCAATGCCGATGCGGGCCTGTTCCAGGTCGCCACCGGCGAAGTGCCACTCGAGCATGCGCTGCTGTTCGATCGCTCCAGCGGCCTGTCGATCCTGCCGTCGCCCGCCGTGAAGGATGTCGATGTCATCACCGAGCTGATGTTCTCGGAACAGATGGTCGAGATTCTCGAGCGCCTCAAGTCGCATTACGAGCTGATCATCATCGACTCGCCGCCTCTCATTCCCTTGGTCGACGGCCGCGCGCTGGCCGAACTCGCCGACCGGATCCTGCTCGCCACCGCCTGGGACAGGACGCCGCGCGAGGTCGTGCAGCACACGATGGAGCTGCTGGCGCCCGTGCACGATCGCATCCTCGGCACGGTGCTGACCCAGGTCGACCTCTCCAAGATCCGCTTCTACGACTATTATCGCAGCTCGGCCTACCTCAAGCCTTATGGTGTCCCCGCAACCGCGGGAGCCAGCCGGTGACGCTGATGCGGACAGCATCTCCGCACCACCTGCAACGGCACGGTGCTTTCGCTGCTGCGGGCGGCGCGCGCATGCCGCGGCGACGTTCGCTTCCGGACGTCGCGCAACTCATTACGCTCGCGGTGATCGGCATTCTCACCATCGCGATGGTCGCGATCTTCACGCTATCCGGCAGCGTTCTGACCAATCTGAAGATCCACTATCTCACTGCGGGCGGCAACTTCCTCGAGAAGCTGCACCCGGCGACCTATCTGACTTTCCTGGCGACGCTGTTGCTGCTGATGCGGGGCGGCGATCCGATCGGCGAGATCAACCGCGCGTTTTCCGAAGCCAAGCTGCTGCTGATCCATCTGTTCTGCTGGTTCTGCCTGCTGATCCAGATGTTCGTGCTCGATCGCCCCTTCACGGTGATCATCGACACGTTCCTGCTGCCGGTTTTGCTGTGCCTGCTGATCTGGCGTCTGACGCCGCAGCAGCGTCGCCCGTTGATCTGGGCGCTGCATGCCACAATGCTGCTCAATATTCTGATCGGCTATTACGAATTCGCCTCCGGCCACCGTATCGTGCCGCTGACCCTCGGCAGCATCATCGTGATGGGCGAATGGCGCTCGGCGGCACTGCTCGGCCATCCGCTCACCGCTTCGGGCATCGTCGCCGCCTATATCATGGCGCTGGTGCTGCGGCCGGCGGTGTGTCCACCGCTGCTCATCCGCATTCCGCTGATCGCCTTTGCGCTGGGCTCGCTGATGGCCTTCGGCGGCCGCACCGCGCTGATGACGGTGCTCGCGATGCTCGCGGGCGTGGGACTGTTCGAGGCGTTCAACCTCATTCGCGGCAAGCGAATCCCGCTGCTGGTGGCGGTCGGCGCCATCTGCCTCATCTTCGCTGCCGTGGGCATCATCTTCGCCGCCTATTCGCTTGGCATCTTCGA
Source organism: Pseudomonadota bacterium (assembly GCA_023449855.1). GTDB lineage: Bacteria > Pseudomonadota > Alphaproteobacteria > Rhizobiales > Xanthobacteraceae > Tardiphaga. Next base: position 33,111 of record JAEXHR010000085.1, read on the forward strand.
CAAGATGCTGCTCCGCTTCTCGTCGGACAAAGGCAGCGCTCTGGCCCGGGTCGCGACCTTCGACATGCTGTCGCATTTCCAGTGGAGCGAGCTGGTGCTGGGGCCCAGCCCGGTACGTGTGAATGCGCTGCAATCCCAGCTCGGCCTGAACTACGGTATCGAGAATTTCTGGGTATCGTGCATCGTGCAGTTCGGCCTCGTCCACACGATCCTGATCACCCTGGGGCTGACCTGTTTCACCATCGAGCTGATGCGGCGTTCCAGCCGCTCCGCCTGGGCCATTATCCTGCTGATCTTGATGATCGCGGCAAGCTCGGTCAGTTTTTCGTCGAAGAACATTCAACTGGCGCAATTGGTGCTCTTGATCGCGCTGCTGCTGCCACGTGATCCGAGGCCCGCAGCGCCGCCGATGCGAGCGCGGCAGCCGCTGGCTCGACATCAGGAGTTCGCATGACCATCTATGTCGATCACACCCATCTCGGCCGTCACGTCACCGGCCTCGAACGCATCACCCAGGAACTGTTCTCCGAAACGGCGCTGAAGCCGCTTGACGTCGTTCCCGTAACATCCAGCGGCACGCGCCAGATGATCACGACGCAGACGCTCGGTCTGCCCGCACGCCTCGCGACATCCAACGCGCTGCTGCTCTGTCCCGGTTTTCCGCCGAGCCCGTTGCTGCGGCCGTTCGCGGAGCGCGTGGTGCCCTATATTCACGACGACTTCCTGATCACCCGCAGCGACGATCTGAACATCCGCGCCAAGCACTATATGGCTGTGCCGTTCAGGATCGCGCTCAGGCACTATCCGCGCTTTCTCACCAATTCGCGCGACACGCTGCGCAAGATCAGCGCTTACACGCGCGACGATGCGGAGATCACGCTGTATCGCCCCCCGGTGCGCAACGTCTTCAATCTGCAATCGGCGGGACGCGATGCGCGCGATGTCAGCGCCGCTCCGCTGCGCGTGGTGGCGCTCGGCACCGTCGAGCCGCGCAAGAATTTCGTCGCCGCCGGCCATATCGTCGGCGCGCTGCGCCAGCACGGTTTTCCCGGCGCGACGCTGGATATCGTCGGACGCAAGGGCTGGGGCGACGACTGGGCGACGCTGGAGCGCATGCCCGGCGTAACCCTGCATGGCTATCAGTCCGCGGAAAATGTCACGCACCTGCTCGATCGAGCCGACATCTTTTTATGCACCTCGCATGACGAGGGCCTCGGCCTGCCTCTGCTGGAGGCGCAATATGCCGGCCTGCCCGTGGTCGCGCCCCATGCGCCGGTGTTCCACGAAGTGCTCGGCAATTCCGGCATCTTCATCGACACATCCGATCACGGCAATGCCGCAGCGCAGATCGGCGCCGCGATCGCCACGCCAAAGTGGCGTCCGCAATATGTGGCGGCGGCCAATCAAAATCTCGCCCGGTGGAATGCGCTTGCCGCGAGCGACCACGACACCGTCATCGATCTGATTGCGGAACTCGCCGCCAGCGCCAGCAAACGGCGCACCGCACCGAAAGACAACGTGGTCGCCCGCTGACCGCGCCATCGACCATTGCATCGAACCGGGGACTCACGCTTGCAGGATACCAAGACCGAGACACGGCATCTGGACGGGTTGCGGATTGTCGCGGCCAGCGCTGTCGTGGTCCTGCACTACTCCGACTATGTCAAGGATCAGCCGGCCGGTCGCTTCCTGGTCGATCACACCTGGCATTTCAACCTGTTCGTCGATCTGTTCTTCGTCATCTCCGGCTATGTGATCGCGAGCCAGTATCTCACCAAAGTGGGATCGCCCGCCGCCGTCGGTCGCTTCCTGTGGCGGCGTTTCGCCCGCATCTATCCACTGCATCTCGCCACGCTCGCCTTCTACATCGCGATCGCCCTGGCGCTGTATTTCGGCATCGCGCGCGGCGAGAATCCCGCGCGTTATCCGTTCTCCGACATCCCGGCGCAGCTTCTGCTGCTGCATGCCATCGATGGCGTACGGCTGACATTCAACTTTCCAAGCTGGTCGCTCTCGGCCGAATTCTTCTGCTATGTGCTATTTCCTCTGATGGCGATCCTGCTCAGCCGCCGCAAGCCGGTGATTCTGGCGCTGGTCGCAGTCCCCTTCATCGCCAATACATTGGTCACGATCATCGCCGGCACCGAGCCGTGGCCGGACTGGATCAACAAAGGCGGCGCCTTCCGCGCGCTGCCGGCCTTCAATCTCGGCATCGCCTGCTATCTCTATCGCGATCGCATCGCCGCACTGCCGGCGCTTCCCGGCCTGCTCAGCGGATCGCTGGTTCTCTTCATCGCGTTCGGCGCCTATCTGAACATCTTCGTCGCACTGCTCATGATCTATGCGATCGCCCTGCTCGCCATCCATCACGACTGCTCCGGCCAGACCACGCTATTTTCGAAGCTCGGCTTCGAGCGCTGGTCCGATCTCACCTACTCGTCCTATATGCTGCATATTCCGGTCGCGACCCTCGTGCTGACATTGGCCGCGCGCTATCTTGCGCCGATCCTGCCCGGCGGGAAACTCGCGCTGCTGCCGGTGGCCATCGCCGTCCTGGCCGTGCTCAGCGTATTGTCATTGCGCTATTTCGAGACGCCGCTGCGACGCGCGCTCAACGATCTCTATGACCGACAATTCCGCCCCCGCGTCGCCGCAGCGTCACTCCGCGGGCAGATCTGACCGATGGCAAGCCTTGCACAAGCAGACACGGGGGCCGTGACGCAGCCGGCCCGCACATCGGCGGTCACCCGAGACGGTGCGATCGACACCATGCGCGGCGTCGCGATCCTGATGGTAATAGGCATCCATGCCTTGCAACAGCCGCTCGATGCGCCCTGGAAGATCGCGCTCGACGCCTTCATGCGCCCCTGCGTGCCGATCTTCCTGTTCGCATCAGGCTATCTGACCGGCCTGTCCGGCCGCGTGCCCGTCATGAAACGGCTGATTGCGACAGTGATCCCTTATGCGATCGCCTTTGTCGCCGCCTATCTCTATATGGCGCTGATGAATCCGGCGATGGATCACCGCATCACCACGACGCTCGCCCGCTTCGGCCTCGCTTACGTCTTCGTCTATTACTACGTGTTCGTCTATATCGGCTGCACGCTGATGCTGTGGCTGGTGCTGTGGTTCGCCACCCGCGTACCCGAACAGGCGGAGCAGCGGCTGCAGGTCCTGCTGCTGTTGGCTATCGCCTTCGGTCTCATCACCGGCAGCTATCTAGATCCCGCGCTGGCGCGTTTCGGTCTCGGTGACGGCGTGATCGAAGAATTTCGCATGCGCGACATCCCGTTTTGGTTCGCCTTCGCAGCGCTCGGCATGCTGGTGGCACGGGCGTCGATCCGCACGGTCCTGCTCGATATGATGCCGACGCTCGGTGTCGCCACGATCCTGGCTTATGCGATCTATATGGCGGTACGCATAGCGGGCATCGGAGACGCGGCCGCCTATGATTCCATGGCCTTTTTCGGCTATGCCGCCGCGCTCAGCACGCTCCTGCTCGCTCTGCGCATCGATGTTCCCCTGCTCGCCACATTGGGCGCCGGGAGCTACTTCATCTATCTCTGGCATATCTTCGTGATCATGGCGCTGCGCGACCTCGGCGGTTTTCGCGCCTTCGGCAGCATCGTCGCGACAGTGCTGATATATGCCATCGCCCTTGTCGTCACCGGCGCTGCGCTGCTGGCCCTGCGCCAGTGGGCGCCGCCGCGCCTGCTGCGCTATCTCGGGGCGTAACCCATGCTGCTGAAACGTACCATTCTCTATCTTCCCGCGCAGATCGTCGGCCCGCTGTTCCAGCTGGTCGCAATGATCGTGTGGACCCATGTGGTCAACGAACATACGCTGGGTGTGATCACGCTGATCACCGCCACGCACGAGCTGCTGCAGATCGGCTTTCTGGCGTGGTGGTCGCAATATGCGCTGCGGTTCTTCGGGCGCTATCAGGAAGGCATCGAGGCCGAACGCTTCTATCGCACCGAGAATGTCGTCATTCTGCTGTCATTGGTACTGCAAAGCGGTGCCGTCATTGCCGTGCTCTACACGGTGATCGCCGCAGACACCAATCCGATGCTGCTTGGCGCCACCGTTGCCTACGTGATCAGCCGCTCGCTCAATCTCTATATTGCCGAGCGCGCACGTGTGCGTCATCAGATCGGCGTCTATTCGATCCAGCAGATCGTCGGCCCGGCCGTCGGTTTTCTGCTCGGCCTGTTGCTGATTAAACTGGTCAGCCCGGCGCCGGAATGGCCCTTGCTCGGTTATGCCGCTGCACAATTGTTTGCCGCGCTGATCGTCCTGCCCTGGATCGGCTACAGCCGCAGCCTCTGGCCCATCGATCGCGAGATCATCCGCCATGCACTGAACTACGGCATTCCCCTGATCTTCGGCGGAGCACTTGGTTGGGTCGGCCTCAATGCGTCACGCTTCGTGATCAATGACATGCTCGGTGTCGCCGCCGCCGGCCTGTTCGCGGTGGGTTACGGGCTCGGCCAGCGCGCCGCGGCCGTCGCCGCCATGCTGGTGACCGCCGCAGCCTTCCCGCTTGCCGTGAAAAGTATGGAGCAAGGCGGCAGCCGCGCCGCGATGCGCCAGCTCGCGGACAACGGCGCCTTGCTGCTCGGCATACTCGCCCCCAGCATCGCCGGCATCTTCCTGCTGCGCGCCGAGATCGTGCATCTTCTCATTGCTGCGCCGTTCCAGGCCGTCACACTGGCGGTGCTTCCGCTCTCGACACTGGCGGGATCGATCCGCAATATCCGCGCCCATTTCGGCGATCAGGTCTTCCTGCTCCACAGCAAGACGCGCCTGATGGTCGTGGTCTCCGCCATCGATGCGACGGTGACCATCGTCGCCAGCCTGATCTGCATTCACCTGTGGGGACTGGTCGGCGCCGCCGCTGCGACGGTGATCTCGGCGATCGCCGCCGCATCGGTCAGCTTTACGCTCGGCTTCACACGCTTCGGCCTCACGCTGCCCTGGGCGCATCTCGCCCGCATCGCCATCGCAACCCTCGCCATGGCGATGCTGCTCACCCGGTTGCCGGAGGCGAAATCATATGCGGTGCTCGCCGCCCATATCGCCGCCGGCGCCGCGCTCTATGTCGCCGTTCTCGCGGTTTTGTACGGGCCGACGCTTCTGCGCATGGTCAGGCGTCAGCCCCGTTTCTCCTGAGCTCAGCCGCGCTTCGAATTCTCGAAGGCGCGGGCCATGGCGAACCAGAGCGGCTTCCTCTGCATGTTCTCGTCATAGGGCAATGGTCGCGGCAGACGCTGGGTCAGCGGATCTTTCTGGAGAGCGATCCCCTTGTAGAACGAATAGTGGTCCGACAATTGCCAGGCGATGACCGCCTTCACGGCGGGAACCTGCAACACCGAATTGAGGAATTTCTCGCCGGTATCAGCGATCGCCTTGTCACGCGCGAGCACATCGTCGGGGAATGTGTCGTCACGCACATCGAATTCGGTGATGTAGATGTCCACCTTTCGCTCGGCGAGCGCGTGGACGAATTCGAGGAAACGCTGCGGATCGTGCGGATAGCGCGGCTGCAAATGCCCCTGAAGGCCGACCGCCTGCAACCTGACGCCTGCATGCTGTAACTCGTCAACGAGACGGAGCATGCCCGCGCGCGATGTGCGGCCGACATCGTCATCACGTTCGGTCTGCGCCTCATTGAGCACGAATTTCGTGGTCTTATCGACCTGCCCCGCGCGCTCGAAAGCGCGGCGAACATAGTCAGTCCCGAACGCATCGTACCAGGGACCAAGCCGATAGCCACCCGGCGCCTTGTGTCCCGGCCAGAACGGCTCATTGACGATATCCCATGAATGCAGCTTGCCGGCGTAACGCCCCACCACCTGTTCGATATAACTATCGAAGAATTTTCTACGTTCATCAACACTCATGGCCTTTATCCACTGTGGCACCCAATCGTTCCAGATCAGACAGTGGCCCCTCATGGGAATCTTGTTCGCGGTACAAAACTGTAGCAATCGATCGCCTGCTTCGAAGCGCAACGCGCCTGCTTGTGGCGCAATAGTGCCCATCTTCAGTGCAACATCCGTCGTAATGATTCTCGTTTGACTCGTGTAGAGCTGGCGATAACCGACGTCCTTATCGATGACGGGTCCTGCAGCAGCGCCGAACAGAAATCCATTTTTCGCCGCAATCGCTCCAAGACTTTCCGCCTGGCCCTGCGTTTGAGGAGCAGCGACCGCATTGCGATGCATAGCGAGTGTAGCGCCTGCAAGAATCGCAAGCGACTTTCTCCTTGAGCATTCGAACATATTCACTCTCCACCGATTCAAAACGAGATTGCGCGTGTTCTGGTATCACGTGACCACACCGCCATCGTTGCGTCGCAATAGTTCGTTTTCATGTCCACCATGTCGAGGAGAGTGTCTTTCGACTCTGTGTGCGGCGCTGCTTCATTGATGAGCAGGTAGTGTGTGCATGCAGGCGTAACTCGACCACATCGTCATCAGGGGACCTGACATGGTAGACACACAGCCTTTGCTAAAGGCCGATGCTGCTAGAATTCATACGACCGAGAATCTCACAGTCGATGGCGTGACCATCAATGTGTCATCGCTGTCGGAAGCGGTCACATCGATCGTCGATGCCGCCGAACAGGGTGAGAATTTCAGCGTCTGCACACTGAACCTCGATCATGTCGTTCAATTGCAGAACAAGCCTGATTTCCGCGCCGCCTATCGCCGCGCGCGCTTCGTCACGGCCGACGGCTTTCCGATCGTCGTGCTGAGCCGTCTGCTCGGAGTTCCGATCTCGCGCACCACCGGCGCCGACCTCGTGGAACCGCTGTGTGCCGCCGCGGGCCAAAAGGGTCTGCCGATCTTTCTGTTCGGCTCCGACACGCCGACGCTTGAAAAATCCGCCGCAGAACTGAAGCGCCGCTATCCCGGGCTTGAGGTCGCCGGCATTTTTGCGCCGGGCCGCAATTTCAACGCCTATTCCGCCGAGGCCGATGAGGCAATAGAACGCATTCGCGCATCCGGCGCCAAGCTCTGCTTCCTCGCGCTCGGCGCGCCCAAGCAGGAAGTCTTCGCCTCGCGCTGTCTCGACGAGCTGAATGGCACCGGCTTCCTGTGCATTGGCGCCTCGCTCGATTTCATCGCCGGCACGCAAGTGCGCGCACCGGCATTCGCCCAAAAGACCGGCCTCGAATGGGCCTGGCGGATGATCAACAATCCGAGCCGCCTCGCTCCGCGCTATGCGCGCTGTGCCGCCGCAGTGCCGCGCCTGCTCGCGGGCACGCTGCCTCAGATATTCACGGCTCGCACCCGCTTCCTCACCACGCCCCGCACAAGGAAAGCCGCATGACGTCCACGCTGACCCTCGGCCTGCGCGCCCGCAATGCAGCTCCCACCAAACGTCGCTACCAGATCTGCCTGATCCACCCGTTCGATCCGCGCGGGCAGAAAGTCGGCGGCCTTGAGACCTATATCCGCGACTTCATTACGTTTCATCCAGAGGACACGGATCTCTTGTTTGTCGGCGTCGATTCCATCGGCGATCTGAAACTCGGCGAGGTCCGCCGCCTCACCTTCCGCGGCCGCGACTTCGATTTCCTGCCGATCCTGCGTTATACCGACCAGCAGGCGCGCGAAGCGGCGAAGACGATCCGCTCTTCGCTGACCGGTCAGTTCTTCTCGGCGCTGCTACGCTATTTCATTCCGGTGTCACGCCTGATCCGCCAGCGCGGCTGCACCGTCGATCTGCGCCGTGTCGAATTCTCATGGCTGCCGACGCTGCTGCGCCGGCCCTATGTGCAGATGCTGCATGGCGAGGGCGCACCAAAGCTGCAGATGGATTCGCTGCTCAAGAAATATTCCTTCGTGCACAATTTCGGTGAGCGCTTCGCCGTCAACACCAGCGCACATTTTCTTTGCGTCAATCCGTTCATCACCGAGCGGCTGAAAAACACCTACCCGGCCCAGAAGGACAAGATCGATACGCTGTGGACCTGGGTGAACACCGATATCTTCAAGCCGCAGCCGTTCCCGGCGAGCACCGATCCATTCCGCGTGATCTTTGCGGGCCGTCTCGACGAGTTCAAGGATCCGCCGCTCATGTTCCGCACCATCGCGCGGCTGCGCGAGAAGCTGCAGGAGAAGCAGAAAGGCACGCTCGAATTCCACTATATCGGCACCAGCGATCCACATCGCTTCCCGGAATTCGCCGCCATTGAGGACATCACCGTGCGCCACGGATTCAAGGACGCGCTCGGCATGGCCTCGACGCTGGCCAGCGCACATGCGGGCATTCTGACATCCGAATTCGAAGGCATGCCGCGTTGCGTGCTGGAGACGCTCGCCGTCGGGCGTCCCACCGTCGCCGTTCACCTGCCGCAGCTGGAATCCGTCATTCACGATGGGGAGAGCGGCTATCTGATCCCACGCAGCGATTCGCGCGACGAGATGGTGGAAGCTCTGGCCGATCGTTTCATCGATGTCCGCGACGCCATCGACGGCGGAACGCTCGATCCGCTGCGTGTGGCCGATGCCATCGCCAACTTCACACCGGCGACACAGCTGACGCGGGTCTACACCTATCACCAGCAGATCCAGGATACCCGCGGGTTGACGCCATCGCCCGCGCACTGAGGTTCGGGATTGCAGACGTGAACATCCTGCTGCTCTCCAGCGAATACGCTCCGATGCGGGGCGGCATAGGTACCTATGCACGCGAGATCGCCGTCGCGGCAACGCAACTCGGCGCCAAGGTCACGATGGTTGCGCCGGACTATGGCGAGGATACATCCGAGGCCGATCGCGAGTCGCCGTTCCCCGTCCATCGCTTCAAGGGCGGGCTTCATTCGGCACGCGACCTGCCCGCCAAGATCGTACTGGCGCGCAGCCGCATCGATGCTGCGTCTTTCGATGTGGTGCATGCCGCCGACTGGCCTTTCTTCATTCCCGTCGCACTCGCGCGGGGCCGGACGCCGGCCCGCATGCTGATGACCGTGCATGGCACCGAGATCAACGAAACGCAGACGACGCTGAAGCGGCTCGCGATCCGCGCCAGCGGCGTGTTCGGTCCGCGCACCGAGGTCGCGGCCAACAGCCGATTCACCCGCGATCTGTTTCGTGAAAAATTCGACATCGACGAACGCCGCATTCATGCGATCCGCCTCGGCGTGTCGGATTTCTGGTCCGGTCGCCGCAAGGACCGGGCGGCCATGCGCGCGCATCACGACATCGCGCCAGATCGCATTGTGATGGTCACGGTCGCACGGATCACCCGCCGCAAGGGGCATCATCTCACATTGGAGGCAATGACGCGGCTTCCTGCGGAACTACGTGAGCGCATCACCTGGCTGGTGATCGGCCCCGAGGGTGAAGCCGACTATGTGGATGAAGTGCGGAACCTGATCCACACCTCGCAATGCGATGTCCGCCTGCTCGGCGCACTCTCCAACGAGGATATCCGCGATCTCTATGGCGCCGCCGATTTCTTCTGTCTCACTGGGCTTCCGGAGTCCTCCGGCCGTGTCGAGGGCTTCGGTCTGGTCTACCTCGAAGCCGGGGCCAGTGGCTTGCCGAGCATCGCCAGCGATATCGGCGGCGTGCCCGATGCCGTGGTGGCTGGCGAGTCCGGCCTGCTTGTGCAGCCTCGGGTCGAGATGATCGCGAGCCTGATCCAGCAGATGGCCGAGGACAGCGATCTGCGCGCCCGCCTCGCCGCCGGCGCCAGGGCACATGCGCGCGACCTCTCATGGGAGCGCTGCGCCGCCGAGACCTATCGCCTGCCCCGCCCGCAATCCTCCTCGCGTCTCGAGGCGCTGTCGGCATGAGGGCGTTCGGTCTTGCACTGTTGTTGCTGGCGGTCTCAACGACCGCCCAGGCAAGCAATTGCAATAAGAGCCGCGAATATCTCCTCGGCGGCCTCGCCGGCGATTTGCAGATGACGCCGCAGACCTATGACTCACTGTTCAAGGTCTGCGAAGCCACGGCGCTGATGCCAAATGTGCAGGACGCCTTCATCCTGAAAGATGGCGGCATCGGCGTCATTCCAAAACAGGACACGATCCCGGCCACCGCTGCGACGCTGTCGCGCTTCTGCGACGCCAATCCCCGCGCCACGCTTCGCTTCATCTCGAAGAAAGATCTGGTGCTGGCAAAATCGACGTCGCAGATCGTCAGCCTGTCATCGACAGGCACAACCTCCTGCAAGAAAATCAAGGGCCTGACCTGAGGCCCAGCCCTTAGCTTAAGCGTGGAATCTGAACTCCACCTTCCTCGGCATCCATTATTTCATACGGAATATGGTGTGCCGACCATGCTGGAGATTTCTTCGAGAGAGGCCAAACGGCTTCGCCTCCCATTCGAGGAGGTAAACGTCAACTTTGACAAGGACCCGTACTCCTAATTCGCGCGTTTTGTGCGGACTTGAGCCGTTTCCGCTATCCGTCGCAGCACAGACGTTAACTGGACATCGCCTCAGGTCCGAAAAGCGCCAGCAGCCGCGACGTTATGAACTGAATAAGACGTCCTCTCAGCGCCGCTCAGCGAAGTTTGCCCCGTTCCTCATCGGTCAATAGTTGCTGCTCCTGGGGTGTCAGCTGCCCTGCGCCGACAACCTGCACTGCGCTACGTGGATCCTGACTCCGTTGTTCGATGCCAGGATTTTGACGTCCGCGCGACGACTGACCGCTATCATCACTGTCATGCGCGCCACCATAGCCCATCACCTCGACAATAATTACTGAGGGCGTCTCACGGGTCTCGCGCCCCGGCTGATCGATCGACTTGGTTGAAGCAGCAGCGACATTCGACGCCGAGGTCAGCGCCTGGATATTGGGCGCCGCAACGGTCGGGACGCCCACTGCAGTACCCTGCACCTGGATATTGGTGGCATTGAGCACCGCCGTCGCGGCGATCAGCAGATTGCCGGAGACGCGAATGCCCGCGTCACCCGCGTCGACAAAGCCCTGCGGCGTCGCGAGCCAGACATTGCCGGGCGTGGCCCCCGCCAGCGCCTTCAGCGTAGCGATGCCGGCGCCGGTGGAAATGCTGCCCGGGCTGAACACGGTGCGGCCGTTCATGTCGGTGCGGAAGGCCGGCTTCACCGTGTTCTTGCGCGTCTTCGCACCCTTGCCCGCATCGATATTGCCGGTCGTCGACCACATGCCGATGTCGCCGCCACCGAGCGTGTGAACCGCGGCCTGCCCGACCATCACGTCGCCATAGGACATCGAAAAAATGCCGCCAGCCTTCTGGGTCTGCAGGCCGCCGCCTTGCTGGATCTGGCCTGCAGCCTGATTGAGACCGAGGATCACGTCGCCCGCCGGCGTCAGCAACTGGATATCGCCGCCATCCAGCGTCGCGATGCGGGTTGCTGCCATGCGGATATCGCCGCGGCGTTCCGCACCCGTCGCCGATGTCGGGAACAGACGCTCGATGGCTGCAAAGCCCTGCGCGTAATTCGCGAGATTGCGCGGGTCGGTATGCGCGGCATGATCAGCCGAGGCGTTCAACTCGACATAGAACACCTCGCGCACCAGCTGCGACTGATCGTCGGCGCCGAGCTTCAGGAACTCAGTCCAGGCCTCGGTTGCTGTCGGGGCTGGCGATCCGCGATGGCGACGCTGGATGTAGGCGACGAGACGATCGTCATAGACGCCGCCATTCCTGGCGGGGTCGAGATAGGTGTTGGCGAAGTCCAGATACTGGACGTCAGTCATGCCGGCACCGAGAGCGATGGTCGCGCCATCCTTGCTCAGTGCGGGGTTGCGCAGATTGCCGATCGACTGAATGCCGCTGTTGGAATTGCCGAGATCGATATTGCGGCCGGCGTCGAGTTCCGCAGTACCCGGTCCGGCGATCGTGATCATGTCGATACTATTGCCGGTATTGCCGGATGTCAGCGTGATGAATTTGAGATCGCGACCGGCGCGGATCAGCGTCAGATCGGTGTCGTTGACGTTCTGTGCGAGCAGCCGCAGTTCGAGGACATCGCGCGATGCCAGCATCCGCACCGACTTTGCCGAGACGATCGGGATCGCGGTGGCTGACGTGGTCGTGGTGCCGGTCCTGAAGCTGATATCGCCATTCAAGGCATAGAAGCGCGCCGGCTCCGGATCGCCGTCATGTAGCAGATAAGTGGCGTGCAGCCGCTCCCGCGCGACGTCGCTTTCCTTGGTGTAGTCCGTCGATGGATCGTCGCTCAGACGCGCGCGGGCGGTCGCCATGCTGAAGTCAGGCGCGAGAATATTCGGGAGCCGCAGCGGGTCCGCGTCCGAGATCGCGAGACCGGTGAGGCTCGCCACGACAGCAGCGCCGGTGGTGGCATTGACCGTGGGCGTCATCAGGCGGATCGAGCCCGCGCTGAGGAATTCGAGCGTTCCCCGTGCACTTGGAAACAGCGTCACCGCGCCGTCAAAGCCGACATCGCCGTTGAACGCCGTGAGCTTGAGGGTCGGCGGCGCGATCAGATAGGGCAGCAGCGGATTGCTGGAGCTGGACACGCTCAATGTCGCGCTGGCAGCCGTCGGCGGCGTCGAGGTCGAGAACGGGGCGCCCGCATATTGATAGTTGGCAAGCGCACCGGTCGCCTGCGGCGAATTCGGATTTGCCACGGTCGGATTCAGCGTGAAGCCGACCGATTGGTACAGCAGATTGTTGTCGCCTACGACGTAGGTCCTGCCGCCGGTGGACGTCATCGTGACCGCCGAATTGGCCGTATAGGTGAAGAAGCTGCTCCAGGGATTGGCAGCGCCGCCATCGGCATTGCGGGCCACCTGCATCGCAACCGTCGGATTGAAAATCGACTGGATGACGACGTCACCACCGGCGATCAGATTGAGCTGCGCATCGCCCAGCGCCAGGATCGGATAGATCGGAAGGCTCGCAACCGTCGTGGCCGCCGACGCATAGGTATCCTTGACGGTGCGGCCGGTGCCGAACGAGCGGCTGGTGCGGATGTCGCCGATACCTTTGCCGACATAGAACAGGCCGCTATTGATGTTGCCCGAGGCCTCGATCGCCAGATCGCCGCCGCCGCCGATGAATTTCATCTCTCCATTGTTCACCAGGCCCGATGTCGGCAGCACCGCAGCGAAATTGGTGATGTTGCCCGAGCTTTCACTGCGTGGATCGCCCGCCTTGATCCTGATATTGCCGCCACCGAGCGCACCGACGCCGCCCTGCTCGAACTGCGAATAATCGATCCACCAGCTGGTGGGCCGGCCTGCAACGGGAAGGCCGTTGCTGCCGAGACTGCCCTGGCGATACAGCCACGCCGTGATCAGCTCTTCGCTCATGGCCGTGGGCGATAGTGTCTTGGTGGTCGTCGACTGCCCGGTGCTGCCGTTGCTGATATTGCCGGCGGCCACCAACGTGACGTCGCCGCCATTGATGCCATAGGTCACAGGCGACACGCTGGTCGCCGCCGTGAGCCCTGTGAGGTCGCGCGCGACGCCGGCCGTGTAGAGCACCGAGGCGCGGCCGACGAAGTTCACGTCACGACCGGAATAGACCTCGATCGAGCCGGTGCCGGTGCGCACCAGCGTGCCGGCAGCGAGGACGAAATCGCCGGCCTGATGAGCCTGGCGCGTATCGCCGGCAGTGAGATCTGCGCCTGCGACCAGACGGTACGACCAGGATCGCGCCTTGGCATCGTTGACCGAGTAGAGTTGTCCCGTGGCCGCCAGCGCGGTCGAGAACCCGTCGCTGATATTGCCGTTGATGTTGAGGTTGCCGGCAGCGCGCAATGTCAGGACGCCGCCTTCGCCGCCATAGCGGAAGTCACCGAGATTGACATTGCCGGCATTGGTGACCGTCAGCGATGTCGAACTGGTGACCTCGGCGCCGGCCTGCAGATGCAGCAGGCCCGCATTGAAGCCCGCATTCGCCGACTGCATTTCACCGGCCAGACGCGCGCGGATCGCCGCCCCTGCCGCATTGATGAACTGCGCGTTGTCGGCATCGATGGTGGCGAAGGTGAGGATGCCGGCACCGCTGCCCGACGAGGCGAGCGTGGTGGTGTTGGTGTAGACCTTGTACGCCTCGACATTCACCGCGCCGACGCCGCTCAGCGTGCCGCGCAGATGTGTGTTCGCGTCGATCTCGTTATTGTTGCTGTTGCGCTTCACGCGCAATGACAGCACGCCATTGTCGCCGCCCGCCCCGACGGTGATACGCGACCCCGCCTGCACATCGACAAATCCGTTCGCACTCTCGATAGCGACGGCACCACCATGACCCGCGGCATCCGGCTCCACGCCGCTGGCGTCGAGCGCTGCGGATCCCGCGACGATGACATTGCCCGATGCGGACAGACGAATGTCGCCCGGCCCATCGCCGCTTGCGTCGATTCGTCCGGCGACGGTGATGGCGCCATTGTCCGTCGATAGCGTGAAGCGGCGTGCGGCGATACTGGCGGATGCACCGATGACGACATCACCATTGCGGATGCGGAAATTACGTTCGCGATCGAAATGCGCGACGTTGAGAATGGCATTCATCGCGTCGAAATCGGTGATCGTCCCGGCATCGAGGCTGAATGCACCATTGCGGAATCCCGCACCGCCCTGCCCGTTGAGCGTGCCACGCAGGTCGAACTGGCCGCCAGCGGTGACCGTGACTGTCCCGGCATCGCCGCTTGACGAGACATTCAGCAGAGCGCCGGTCGCGACCGCGACATTTCCGGTGGCGATCACATCCACCCGGCCTGCCGGCGCTTCGCGGGTCACATCGAAGAAGTCCTTGGAGAAGCCGCTGACATCGGTGGTCGAACCGGAGCCGAAACTCACATTGCCGGCCGTCGCCTGCAGCACCACGACGCCGCCGGGCAGAACGACATTGCCGTTCTGGGCGATATCGCGCGCAATCAATTTCAGTCGTGCGCCACCGGCATTGGTGGCCGGCGTCTGGTTGCCTCCCGCGCTGGCCTGCACGATCATCGACCCGTTAGGCGCCTGGATGACACGACTGACCGACGCCGCAGATGTCAGTTGCCCGGCCTCCAGCGTCAGCGATCCCTTGCGGATATCGAACAGGCCGGAACTGGTGCTGGTGATCGCGCCTGTAGCCAGAATACGGGTGTCGCTGACGCCGTCGATGAAGACATTGCCGGCGAGAGTCACATCCGTCGCACGAACGACCAGACCGCCGGTGCCGGCCGCTGGAACGGCCGCAGCCGACACGCCGTTCGAATTGGTGAGGTTCACCGTGCCCGCCGTGATGGTCACGACACTGCTGCTATTCGACGTCGCCACCAATCCCGCGGAGTCGAGCGTGATGCTGCTGCCCTCGCCCGCCATGCCGCCGAATGAGAATGCGCCGTAGAGATCGATGGTTTCGCGGCTGCGGAGGGTCATGGTGTTGATCTGCGACAATGCGGCCAATGCGCCCAGATCGAGCTGCAGGCCCGCCAGCGGCGCCGTCTGGGCGTGCTGGAGATCGCCGATGCTGATGTGATTGCTGCCGAGGGTGACGGCCTTGGCAGTCAGCTTGCTGGTGGCCCCGAAGGCGAGGTTGACGACGGCGCCGTCGATCAGCAGCGAATTGCCGCCGTCGAGCACCACGCCGGCATTGATGGTCACATTGCCGATCGCCGGCAGCACGCCGGTCTTGCCGTTGCCGCGCTGGAAATTCGGCCGCGCGCCATTGGTCACGGCGAGGATCGCCGCGCCGTCATTGGCCTTCTGGGCCGCGGTCGGCGTGGCGCTGGTGCCCTGGTCGAGCAGCAGATCCGGCGACGGCGTGCTGCGATACGGACCGGTGGCGCGCAGGATGCTGCCGGTCTTGGCGGTGATGGAATTCAGTGCCACCAGAATGATTTCGGTGCCGGTGAATTCGGTACCCTGGGTGTCCAGCGTCACGCTCGACGCCGCGACCGTCACCGACGCGCCGTTGAGCACGGTGGCATTGCCGTCGGCCGAGGTCTGCGAGCGGGTGCCGCCGATCAGCAGGCTCTCGGTCTCGAGCCGGCTGAGCTGGTCGGCCCGCAGCACCAGCGTTCCCGCCACCGGGGTGGCATCGGTGCCGGTGATCAGGATCGGACCGCCGCTCGAAATATCGATCTGTCCGCCGCGGCCGCCCGCCACCGGCGATGTCCGTGCGGAACCCTCGAAGGTCAGCACCGAGGTCGCGTTGATCTGGATGCGGCCCGGCTCGTTCGGCAACCGCACCGGAACGACATTGTTGAGCTGCGCCACATTGGCGGTGAAGTCGCTGAGCGTGCTCTCATTGTATTGCGAGCGCGAGCGGACGACATCGCCCGACTCCACCAGGAATGTCGACCATCGGCCGGACACCCGCGCGCCCGAGAATTGATCGGTGAGATAGCCCGCCGTGAGATAGCCGCCCATGGCGGTCTGCCGGTTGGTGCTTGCGCCGAGATCGCTATTGGCCGACGACACGGTGACGCGGAAGGCACCGGGCATCAATGCGAGGTGGCCCGGCAGCAAGACGTAATTGCCGGCCGGCAGGCCGGGGATGCCCGACAGATAGACGCTGTTGCCCACGGTGAGCGATGTGGTCGCGAGGCCTTCGGGTTCCTTCGGCAGCGCGCCGCGATAGGACGGGATCACGGCGAACACGTTGCGGCCCGATAGGACGTCCACCGAACCGCCGGTGCCCGCGACGAATTCGTAGGTCGACAGATCGCCACCGCCCGATGCCGTGACCTGCGCGCCGGCCTTGACATCGATGGTGGTTCCGGTCAGCGTGATCTGCTTTTGCGGGACGGCTGCGGCATTTCCCTTGAACAGGAAATCGGTGCCGTTGCGCGTCACGCCATATGGGATCAAGGCGCCGTCGAGATCCACCGAGGTCAGGCTGCCCGGCGCCAAAATCATGTTGCTGTTGGCTGGCGCGGCGAGATTTGCCGTCAGCGCCACCGTGGCATTGGTGAGCGTGATCTGCCCCGATGGCGCACGCAGCACGCCGCCCTGCACGATATGCGGCGCCGCGATCGTCAGCGAACCGTTGGCCGAGAGCGGCACCTGCGCCGAATTTCCGTTGCTGCGGACCGTGACGGTGCTGTTCATGTTCTTGATGGTCGGCGTGCCACTCGCATCGACAGCGTAACCATTGATCACGAAGCCCGCGCCCGTCCGGGTCAGCGGATAGAGTTCGGCCGCCGCGAACGTGACATCGCCATAGGTGTTGAGCGACGCTGCAGTGGTGGTGCCAACCGGCGGCGTGTCGTTGAAGCGGATGTCGCCGGTGCTGTTGAAATTGATGGTCGCAAAGCCCGCCTGCGCGGCGGTCTTGAGCAACGGGCTGGTGACGCCGAGCGTGCCGCGATAGGCACGATTGACACCGAATGTGGTGGTCCGCGAAAAGTCGATCAGATCGGCATTGACGGTGAAACTGCCGGTGCCGCTTTCCGCGGGATCGCCATTGGTGGTGGTGCCCGAGGCATCCTTGATGCTGCCGCCGAACGCCACATAGGGCGCCCTGACATTCACGGTCACCGAGCCGTCGCCGCCGATATAGCGACTCAGGAACTGGATGCTGCTGCGGGCCGACAGGTCGACGGGCGCGTCGCTACGAAACACGACGACGCCGTCCTGCGTCGCGAAGATCAGATTGTCGAAACCTGCCTTCTGGAGGCCATCCTCGAAGACCCAGAATTGCGGACGCGCGTTGACGGGCAGATTGTCCCCGACCCGCGCGACATCGGAGACGCGGCCGGTGCCGTCGCGCAGCATGATCTTGCTGCCGGCCGTCTCCGGCGTGGTCGATCCGCTCGCAACATAACCGGGAATCGGGAGATTGAAGGCCAGAGGCAGCGACGTTGCCACCGACGTACTGGGATTGATCGCGAATGTCGCGCCACGCAGCGACGGATCGCCCGGCTGCACGAGCAGGGTCGGATCGAAATAGAGATAGTTGCCGGGCGTCAGCGTGATCTGGCCGGCAGCTGTCGCCAATTGCTGGGGGTGCGACGCCCACAGAAACGATCCCTTGATCGATGGCACGAAGGTGCCGGTCGCGCCGGACACATCGATCACCGAGCCGGGCTGCACCACGATATTGCCGCCGGTCAGCGACACCGAACCGCCGTCGAAGACGCGGTTGATGGGCTGGCTGATGGGCGAGTTCTGATAGGAGCGAACCACGCCGCCGGCAATCAACCGGGCGCTGGCATCGATCCACAGCGTCACATTGGGTCGATGATAGATGGCGCTGTTGGCGTTGTCGGGGCCGACGGTGTCGAGGGCGATGCCGCTCTCCTGATCATTGGCGAGCCTGATCGTGCCGCCCCGCGCCTCGATGGTGCCGAACACCGCAAGCTCACGCGCCGCGCGGATATCGACGGTCGCGCCGGGATCGGTGCGGATCACCGAACCCGCGCCGAGGATGATGTCGCCGGCCACGCCGCGGTCACCGACGTGATAGATGTCGGCGCCCGACGGCACCGAGTTTGCGGTCGTCAGCGAGGTGGCACCGTAGTTCGGCGCATAGAGCGCGAGGCTGGTCGGGGCCCGCAACTCATCCGCCTTGAAGCCGATGCTCAACGCATCAGACAGTCGCGATCCCGTCGCAAGCCGGTTCAGCGCGACATTAACGGGCAAGAAGCTCTTGACCTTGGGCTCGACGATCGCGCCCGGCGCCACGGTGACGCCATTCCAGCCGATGATGCGGTAATTGCTGAAGCCGCCGGACTGGAAGAACGACGGGTCGAGATAGAGTTCGCTGGCGGTCAGCGACGGATCGCCACCGATCTGCACCGTGGCCGCCGCAATCGCTAGCGACCCGCCGGTGCCCAATCCGTAGCCGCGCAACTCGCCAGCGAAAACTGAGGCCACGACCTTCGGCAGTGGGATGACAAGACCGGGGCCGGTCTGGATCTTCTCGATCGCATTGCCGATCAGCGAGATCGTTCCGGCATTGCCGAGCGGCGTGCCGTCGGATGTTCCGGCGAGCTTGCCATTCGCCAGGACAAGTCCGCCGCTCGATACATCGATCAGGCTGCCTGCAGCGACATTCAGTGCGCCGTCGCCGGTCGCCGCATTGCTGGAATCGAGCGTCCGTTCCGCCGAAAGCGTGACATTGCCGCCATTGACCCAGCTCTTGCTGAAATTCAGCGTGCGCGCATTGTCGCCTTCGGACAGATTGATCCAGAGACCGCTGACATCGATGACGGCATCGGCACCGACCGTGATCGTCTTGGCAATCTTCGGCGCGAGGGTGTTGGCCTGCTGGGCTCCCGCCACGCGCGCCTGGATCGTCACATCGCCATTCGGCGCGCGGATCGTCCCGTTGATGACGGCGGTCGCCGCCAGCACATTGAAGGAGCCACCCGGCACCAGTACGATTCTGGCATCGGCGTTGAGCGTGAATGTCTGATTGGTGTTGATGGCGACATCCTTGGCGCCGCTGTCATTGATCAGGTCCGGTCGAAGATAGATCGTCGATGCGCGATCGCTGCTGAGCAACGAGTCCTTGCCGAAATCCGCTTTCAACACCGATGACGGCGTTCCCACCACGACCTCAGGAAGGACGCGCTCATAGATTCCGCTGACGGCTTCGCCGATGCTCAGCTTGCCGCCGATCGCGACATTGGCATTGCCATGCACGGGATCGCCATAGCCGGCGCTGACATCGATATTGCCATCGAGCACTGCGTGCCGTGCAGTCACCAGAACCTGGCCACCGCTCTGTCCCTGCCGATAGCCGCGCTCGAAGTGGCTCTGGCGTGAGAAGATCGAATTATAGACTTCCGTGACGCCCCAACGTGCGTGATCGACCGTGAAGCCGCCATCGAACAGCACGGCGCCGACCATGTCGGGCGTGGCCTGGCTGATATCATAGAGGTGATTGTTCCAGAGGATTTTCGACGTTCTGATATGACCGCTGGCATAAGAGAGCGATCCGCCGACCGCGATGATCTGCGATCCACCCCGCGTGATGACGTCGCCGCGGGACTCGATGCGCACCGAGCCGCCATTGCTCATCAGCTCGCCCGCCTGATAGGGCAGCAGTCCGAGCCATCCGCTGACATTGCCGTAGCGCGTGCCGACCCAGGTCGTACCGTCGCTGTTCACGCCGGAAACGCGTCGGTCGACATAGATGGTCTTGCCCCGCAGCGGGCCGTCACGCAATTGCGGAAGATCGGCGAATTCGTCGCCCCGCAGTTCCGCCGCGACCGAGTTGCGCTCCATCGCCAGCGGGACATTCTGCACGCCCGACACATCGATCAGACTACCGGTGTCGAAATAGATCCGGCTGCCGTCATCCGGCTTCTCGTTATAGGTCGTGCTGCCGCTGCTCGGCAGCAGCGGCGCAATGACGGTCATGTCGGCGGCAAGAATGGAGACCTTGGCCGCCTCGCCGAGAATGGTGGAATTGGCCCCGATGGTGACGGTCTTGCCGACCAGATCGATCGACGACGTCTTGAACGTGTCGGATCCGAGCACGAAATCGGACGATGTGAGGTCGGCGCGCACCTGCGTCAGGCTGCCGGGCCCCAATGTGAGGATGCCGCCGAACATGCCGCGATAAGCGCCATTGATGGTCTGCACGCCGCCGGACGTCGAGATCGACTGATACTGGTCGGTCCGGGCCCACAGCCTGATCGAGCCATCGAATGCAGCCGACGTCGTCGCCGTCACAACGCCATTCTGCGTCACGTTCTGGCCGACCAGTGTGATATTGCCGAGGTCGGCGCTGATCAGGCCGTCATTGCGCGCGGTCCAGCCGCTGCCTGCCCCCGTATGAACGAATGCTCGCTTGACTGTGTCGTAGCTGCCCACCAGACCACTTTCGACATTCGCGACGATGCCGCGATCGAGCGTGGCGTTCTGTTCGAGATAGACCTTGTCGCCGGATGCAAGAATGCTCTGGCCCTGCGGGGTGAGGATCGTGCCGGCATTGGTGACGTTACCGCCGAGCAGCAACACCTTGCCGCCCGACGCCGCATTGATGATCGCGCCCGCTTGAACGGACAGCGCCGCGGTCTGTCCCGGGGTGCCCGTAAAGGCCTCAGCGACGGAATTGGCGACACCGCTGGCCTGATAAAGAATGCCGTTGTTGAACTGATCGACGGTGATGTTGAGCGTCGACGCCAGCAGGGTCCCGACATTGATCTGGCTGGCGCCGCCGAACACGATGCCGTTCTTGTTGACGATATAGACCGCGCCATCCGCCCTGATCTGGCCGAGGATCTGGCTCGGCACCCCGGTCGGATCGGTGACGCGATTGAGCGCGATCCAGCTATTGCCGCCGGGATCGGCGCCACCGCTCTGGTCGAAATTGACGATTGTGTCCTTGCCGACATGGAAGCTCTTCCAGTTCAGGATCGCCTTCGCGCCGGTCTGCTGGATGGTCACGGTGGTCTGACCGTCCGCTCTGCTCTGGGTCGGCGTGTTGGCATTGACCCAGGTCGATACTCCATTCGCGGTGCCCGGCGCCGCCAAGCCGGAATCCGGCTCGAGCCCGCCGACAATGAGTCCATTCGGCACGCCGCCAGGCGCCGCCTGCGCGGCGGAGCGCGCTGCGGCTTGAGCCGCCTGCATCGCCCGCAGCGTCTGCGCGGCACGCACCAGTGACTGACGCGCCTGCTGCGAACTGGCTGCGGCCTGCGCAGCCGAAGCAAGCGCGGCAGTGGACGCTGCCTGCACGGCCGAGTTCGCCGTGCCGCCGCCCTGCTGGAAATTGCGCGCCGAGGCCGGCACGGCCACCAGGCTCAGCATGCTCACGCTGGCAAACAGCGCCGTGCGCGTGGCGCGTTGCGAAGAGAAGGGGCGTGAGGCTGCACGGTGAAAAGACATGGTGGCTCCGGCGCAGGACAAGGATGTCCGTTTTACTTTGCCCACCTAGACTGACCTCGCCTCCTCCGACCGAACCACCGCCCGCGAATTTTTCTGGAAAAGTTTTCGCCGCCGACGGCCATCAGCATAGTGCATCGACGATCCCGCCTGCATGACACCGCGGGCCGCATCTTCCGTGACAACGGGATGACAACAACGTACGGCGGACGCGCTCAAAAGGCAGCGTCAGCCCAGCAGCACAAGGCCGCCCGGCAACTGCGTGATGCGCGCACCATATACTTCGCGAACCAGCGTGATGACTTCATCGACCCGGTCGAGACGAAAGCTCGCCTCGATCCGACGCGTGGCGAGCTTGCGGTCCACCAGAACCAGTTTGCCGGGACGGTAGCGGTTGATCTCGGCGACGACGCGCTCCAGCGGTTCGTTGCGGAAGATCAGCATGCCCCTGGACCAGGCCGTCACCATTGCGGGATCAATCGATGCAGGCTCGGTGAGAATTTCGCCGCCATAGGTGACCTGTTGGCCCCTGTGGAGCAGGATATGACGCCCCCCGCAATCGACCGAAATCTCGCCGTCCAGGCAGGTGACGCTGGCATGCGCGCCATCGAGGCGGATATTCGCGCTGGCTGCATTCGCCGTAATCCGGCCGTCGGCCGCGACGACTTCGACCTGACGCGATCGTGCGGTGACCACCACTTCGCCGGCGATCAGCTCGACTGCGCGCTGTTGCTCGCCCGGGCGGATGGCGAGGCTGGTGCGTGTGTTCATGTCGAGCACGCCGCCTGCCATGTCGATCTGCCTGCGCTCGCCGACACCCGTTCGGTAATCAGCGGCGAGTTCGGACCACGACGGCCAGAGATCGAGCGGCGGTCGCAACACCAGCAGGCCGCCGACCGACGCTGCAGTCGCGCCGGTGAGCATGGCGCGGCGCCCGATCATCGAGCGCGGGGTTGGCCGTGGCGCCAGGCCGGCACTGCCCGGTTTGCTCCGGCCGGCCGGGCCGATCTTGTCCCACAGCGCATTGACCTCGGCAAAAGCCGCCGCATGCGCCGGGCTGCGATCGCGCCATTCGTTCAGCGCCTTCGCGTCGGCCACGGTGGCGGCACCCGACGTCAGCCGGATCAGCCAGTCATAGGCTTCGCGCTTGAGGAGCTCGCAGGTGGATTGCTGGTCGGGCGTCGGCATAGTGTCAAGACTTCTCTGGCGCGCGCGGACCGAAACGCTGCACGACATTTCTATCGAGCCGTTCGCCACAATGCACAAGCGCGCGCTTCAGCTCCTTCTCGACCATGCGCGTGGAGATACCAAATCGCTCGGCGATCTCCAGATGCGGCGTTTCGTCGATCCGGGACGCGAGCAGGATGGCGCGCTGGCGCTCCGGCAACTCGTCCAACGCGCGGCACAACGCTTCGATCTCGAACCGGCCTTCGACGATCTCTGCGGGAGAGGCCGCATGATCGGCGCCGTTGCGCAACAGCTCGATTTCGGATGGCGTCAGCCGCCGACTGTCGGCCTTGCGTCGGTCCGCGGCGACGTTGAGCGCCACACGCAGCAGATAGGCCTTTGGACTCTGCAGCGGCGCAGCGACATCGAGACGGCCGAGGCGCAGATACGTCTCATGCAGGATCTCGCTCGCAAAGGCCTCGGAGCCAAGTCGGTGTTTCAGACGCGCCTTGAGATCGTCGTAGCGATTGATCAGCAGCCGCTGCAGGAAGGTCGACATCGTCCCGGTCATCACATCACCGCCGCAACGTGCGATCGGCCGGCGAGCAATCGTCAAATCGGTCCGAATCGTGTGGCGAGAGAGCCACGGTGATTGGCTGCGGCAGACTGAATGTCGGTAACGCGTCGATCGTTAGGTGGCCGAGCACCTCGCTAATCGCTACGTCCCGTGCGGGCTTGCCGCTCGATCCAAGCAGCTCCAATCGCTGGACAAATCCGGATTGGTCAATCCATAGCTGTACCGCCGATCTATATCGCCCGGGCCGCGTCTCTGCTCGCTCGCACAGCGCGCGGACCACCGCGGTCTGCACAGCTGCAAAATAAGCCGCACGAGCAATATCCGACCCGGTTCGCGATTCTGGTGACGCTGGGATCAGCGTGAAAGCGGTCCGGCTTACAAAACGCGGGCTCAGCCCGGATTTCGCCAATAAGGCCTCCAAAGCATCCGATGAACTGAACGTACCTTTGATTGGAGCCGATAAGCGCCCGGCCATCGTGCGACCATCCACAAGAACGCCTATGCCGGTCACAGCACTATAGTCACCCAGTGCCGCGGGCAAAGATTTCGACGGAATATCAAAACCATAGCGATCGGACACTTCGGCGGAACGCGCTGGATCGGCATTCAGTGCCGCTGTGACCGCCACCAATGTCACAAACAGCCCGGTTCGCGAAATCGCCGCGCCATCAGCAAGGCTCGCCCAGCCCCGGCTAAAGCTGAGCAATATCAACGGGTGTTCGCGGCCCAGACGTGTCGGCCGATGAGCACGTTGATTATTCTCTAACCAGTGCAACTCTTGCTCGCTTCGTGAGACCAACGGGGCTGATCTCGCCAAACCGTCTTGCATCCGTAGATAGAACAAGAGTTGTGATAGTCATATGACTACTGAAGGATTTGCTCTGCTCGCGTTGTAGCGCGCCACGCTGATAGATGACCGCTTTGCGCCAATAAGAGACACTCGCTTGAAGTTGCCGCGCAATTAGATGTCTACTTACAGGACACCTGGAGGACGGCATGTCGGTGCAGCCATAAACTTTCAGGGAAGCAAGTTTTCTCCCCTCGACTACATGTCGCGCAATCCGGTCACCGGGCTGCTGATCGCCAAGGACGATCAGATTATCTTCGAGCGTTATCAGTACGCACGAACTGATCAAGATCGGTTCGCATCCCAGTCGATGGTCAAATCAATAACCGGACTGTTGACCGGCATCGCCATCTCCGAGGGTGCGATTAAGTCGGTCGATGATATCCCCGAAAATTATGTGCCGGGCTTTATGCGCAGCGAGTACGGCAGGACCTCAATCCGCGATCTGCTGCGCATGTCCTCAGGCGTCGATTTCGGTGAAACGAGAGACGAAGGACGCGACCTCAATCGCCTGTGGAACGGCATGGAAATCGCGTTCCCGGACTGGAAGTTGGGCACGGTTAAGAGCATCGTGCAATTCAATCAGCGTATCGCCCCAGCGGGAACGAGATTTTACTACGCCAGCATAGAAGCCGACGTGCTCGGCATGGTGCTTCAAAGTGCTGTCAACAAGCCTGCGTCTGAGTATCTGCGCGAGAAAGTATGGGAGCCGATCGGCGCGGAAGCGTTCTGCGCGATTACGCCCGGTTTGGGCGTTTGCTGGCGCATGATGGCGCGTGGGAGGGCAAGCAGATAGTTCCGGCGCAATGGACGTCGCCTCCGGTGTGCCTGCGGAACGTCCGCTATCCGACGCCTTTTCGCAAGAAACGAGGCACCGAATTCAATCTTTTTCACGAATTCGGTGCCCTTTGATGCAAGTGACTTAGCTGTTTTGCGATTCCACATTTAAGCTAAGGGCCTGACCTGAGGCCAGGCCCCCTATTCTCGATCAAACGATCAGCACGTCATGCGCAGTCAGAGGCCCGGTCACGCCCTTCAGCGTGATCGACGCGTCGTGGCCGAGATCGATGACCGTGTCCTGGCCGACGACATGAACGGCCAGTTGCGACAGGTCCTTGGCAATTGAGGATGCGATCTGGATGACATCGCGATCGGCCCCCTGCCCGTGATGGAAGTTGGTGATCACGTCATGGCCGCTGGCCTGCTTGAATACGAATGTGTCACCACCGGCGCCGGTCATGACATCATTTCCACCGGTTGAGGTCAGCGTAACGCCGGTCTTGTAGGCCGTCATTGCGTGCGATCCGTCCTTGTTGTCCAACACGGTGGCGAGGCGCTGGCCGACGGCGTCGAGCATGTCGTGTCTGGCGATGTAGGCCTGACCGGCGATGCCGAATGTATCGATGCTCTTGCTGCCGTCTGCACCTCGCACGGTGACGCTGGTGATCGTACCGTCGACCGCAAAGCTCGATTGCACATAGGAGCCGTCGGTATGCGTCACCGTCTGTGTCTTGAGCAGGCCGGCATCGTCATATTGCGCGAGTGTCTTGACGCCGGCGCTATCGACGGCCTGCGTCAACCCCAGTGACCCATCCTTGTGAAACTGCTCGATCAGCACGCTCTTGCCGGCGGCATCACGCACCACATGCTCGGTCGCATAGGGCTTGCCTGCGATATCATAGGTCGTGGTGTCGCGCATTCCATCCGCGCCTCGAATGGTCTGGCTGGAAATGCCGCCATCTGCCTTGTAGGCAGTCTGGATGAACGATCCATCGGTCCTGGTCACCGTCTGCTGCGACAACTGACCTGCTGCATCATACTGGTTGAATGTCTTGGTTCCGGCAGCGTCCACCGTCTGCTTGATGGCCAGCGTGCCATCGCTATGGAACCCTTCGATCAACACGCTCTTGCCGGACGTATCCTGCATCGTGTGGCGCGCCGTATAGTCCTGGCCGGAAACACCGTATTCCCGGATATCGCGGGTACCATCCGCATGACGAAGCGTGACACCCGTCTGGAACCCTGCGGCATTGAAGACGAATTGCTGGAATGAACCATCGACAAAACTGTTCAACAGGCCCGTCAGATGGCCATCGCCATCGTAATCGCTGCGCGAGACAGATCCGTCGCCATTCACGACCTGACGGAAGGCGAGATCGCCATCGTTATAGAAACGCTCGACGAGCGTCGTCCTGCCTCCAGCCCCGATCACGCTGTGCTCGGACGCATAGCTTTTTCCGACAATGTCGCGGGTATAGACATCGCGCGAGCCATCCGCATTACGGATGGTTTCGCTGGTGACTGCTCCGCCATTGGCAGCCAGCGCCTGATATTCGGCGCCCTTGGCAAGGGCCGACTGGCTGGCCGTGAAATCGGCGGTCGCGATGGTCGCGTCGGCGAACTTGAAATATTCGACATTGGTGATGCGATCGGTGCCATCGCGGGCCGCGACACCATCGGTGACCACAAGCTGACCGTTGACGAAGGAGATCGTATAGTCAGCAGCTTTCCCGGAGAACACCGCCGTATCGATGCCATCGCCGCCATCGATCACGTCGTTGCCGATGCCGCCGGTGATGGTGTCGTTGCCGGCCCCGCCATAGATGACGTCGTTGTCGCTGTTGGCACCGAAGAACCAGTCCTGGTGCGCGGTCGCATCCACATGGATACTGCGGACATAGAGATCGAACGATCCAGGCGAGCTGGCGTTGATTGCTTCGCTCGGCGAGACCGATACGCCGTTGACGACGATGTCCTTGAAGTGCAAGGCGCGGCCCGGTGCGGAATTCACCAGCTCGATGCCGAAACTGGTGAGCTGATCGGGATTGGCAAAGGTCAGCGTATAGGTCGTGTAGCCGGCCGGATCGGTCGCCGGCTTGAATTCGAGCAACGCTGAAACCGGTTGACCGTTGACCAGCACCTGCGCTTGCGCGTTGACGCCGCCGGCGGCGGTGCCATAGCCGGTCAGCGTGACGGTGGTGGTTGCCAGCTTACTTTGCGTGGACGGGCCGCCGACGATCACATCGTCGCCGTCGCCGCCGCGGATGATGTCATTTCCGAGTCCGGCATCAATGGAGTGATTGCCGCGGCCGAGATCGATCACATCATCGATGGCGGAACCGGTGACGATGAGATCGAGCGAAGCGCCATTGCCGTGGAAGTATTGCGAGACGATCGCTTCGGCCGGCTTGCCCATGGGCGAATAGCCCGTCTCGTTATATTTTCCGCTCAAATCCCATTGCCACAGCTCGACACCCTTCATCCAGCTGCCTCCATGAGCACTCCAGACCTGGAAGAAAGCGTTATAGGCGTCGGCCTGTTCCGCCACATCGGCCGGCGCATTCGCAGTCCAGGAACCGGGCCGCATCGCCGTGCCGTCCATGCTGCGAAAGCCGGCTTCGGTCATCAGCACCTGCTTGCCATAGGTCACCGACAGCGAATGCAGGAAATCCACCGGCGACTTGTCGTCGAACGCCGCCGCGTAATACGGATTGTAGGGCACCTCGGTCCAGGCATGGATCATCTCCTGCACGGTCGGCGTCGTGCTCGAGGTCAGTGGCGGATAGGTGTTGACGCCGATGATATCGAGTTGATCCCAGAAGCTGACATGCAATGCCTCGTCGGTGGCTGCCGAATAGGTCAGCTCTCCGCTATATACCTGACGCACCGAGGAGATGATGTCGCTCCAATAGGCGCGATAGGCGCTTCCGGTCAGGCTGCTCATCTCATTGCCGATGACAAACGTGTCGACGCCGCCCTGCTGCGCGATCTCGGCGAGACGCACGATCTCCACCTTGTAGGACGCGAAGAAAGCGCTGATGTCAGTCGGAGACAGGTTCATGGAGCCGGTGCCATCGAGCGGCGATATCGCCGCCTTGAACACGACAGACAAGCCGGCAGCATCCGCGGCCTTGAAACCGGCAAGCAGGCTCGCATCGCTCTCGGTCTTGCCGGGATGCGCGAATACGTCGCTGATGGTCTTGTTCGTGGTCCAGATGCGCGCGGTGAGGCTCACCGAATTGGAACCGAGTGCTGCGATCTGTTGAAATGATTGCGCCGCCGAAGCGCTCGCGAGTTGCCCGTTCCACTCCGACAATGCGCCGAAGCCTTGCACTTCAAAGAGAGTTGCCACTGAATGATCTCCGCTGTTGACGGACGCTTAGCGCAATCCATTAACAGCGGCCTTAAGAGGCCGGGCCAAACTTTTGCGAAAGCAAAAATTCAAATGACGATCATCGACCGCTCTTGCTCGGCCTCGCTAACCGAGCATTGCATGGTTCCCGCCGTGGAACAGCGCTTTTGCCGTGCGATCTCCGTCGCGACGCGTCCAGCTATCAGAAGCCGACGGCGCTTTTTCCCTTTGTCTGAAGCATCTGTCGGGCTTCATCAGGCGTTGCGATGTCCAGCGAGAGGCCTTCGAGAATCCCGCGGATCTTCGTGACCTGCGCGCCATTCGAGGTCGCGAGTTCCCCACGACCGAGATAGAGATTGTCCTCAAGACCAACGCGCACATTGCCGCCGAGTATCGCCGACATTGTGACCAGCGGGAACTGATGACGCCCCGCGCCGAGCACCGACAGATAATAGTCGGAGCCGAACAGCCGGTCGGCGGTCGTCTTCATATGCATGAGATTTTCGGGATCGGTTCCGATACCACCGAGAATGCCGAAGATGCATTGGACGAAGAATGGCGGCTTCACCAATCCACGACCGACGAAATGCGCGAGATTGTAGAGATGACCGACGTCATAGCATTCGAATTCGAACCGCGTGCCGTGATCGCCGAGCTCCCGCATGCCGCGCTCGATCTGCGCGAAGGTGTTCGACAGGATAAAGTCGGTCGTGCCTTCGAGATATGGGCGCTCCCAATCGTGCTGGAACTCCTTGAAGCGGCTCGCGGCACCGGAAATGTTGAAGTTGAACGATCCCATATTCATGGAGGCGATCTCGGGCCTGGCCCAGTTCGCCGCGGCGAGACGCTCGTCCATGGTCATGCCGAGACCGGCGCCGGTGGTGATGTTGATGATGCCGTCGCAGCGATCGCGGATCTCCGGCAGGAATTTTGCGTAGATGTCCTTGTCCTGCGTCGGCCGGCCCGTCTCCGGCACGCGGGCATGCAGATGCACGATCGCGGCACCCGCCTCCACCGCGCCGACCGCCTGATCGGCGATCTGCTGGGGCGTCACCGGCAGATGCGGCGACATCGATGGCGTGTGGATCGAGCCGGTGACGGCGCAGCTGATGATGACCTTGTTGCTTCGGCGCATGGCGTGTCCTCAACCGTTCTTCTGCTTGATGAGCGCAATCAGCGCGGCATCGCGCTGCTTGACGAGATCGGTACGTGAGCGGCCCGCGGCTTCGTGGGCAACGCCTTCGATCAGCTGCGCATTGACCTCAGGCCCGAGCTGCGGCGTGCCGAGATCGCGCCACCAGTCTTCCATCGCCGGTCCGATGTGATCGAGAAAGTGCTTCATGCCGCCTTCGCCGCCGGCGAGACTGAAGATCATATGCGGCCCCATGATCGCCCAGCGCAGCCCCGGCCCTTGCGCGATGGCCGTATCGACATCCTCGACGCTGGCTATCCCGCTCGCCACCGCATGCACGGCCTCGCGCCACAGCGCGGCCTGAAGACGATTGGCCAGATGGCCGGGCACTTCCTTGTTGAGCCGGATCGGCGCCTTGCCGGCGCGGCGATAGAAGGCGTCGAGCCAGACCAGCACATCGGGCGACGTCGTCTTGCCGCCGACGATCTCGACCAGCGGAACGAGATGCGGCGGATTGAAGGGATGACCGACGGCAAAGCGCTCGGGTGTCTTCAAGCCCTCCTGCAATTCGCTCATCACCAGACCTGACGTGCTCGACGCCACGATGACATCGGGCTTCAGGCTCGCTTCGAGCTCAGCATAAAGCTTTCTTTTGACATCGGCACGTTCGGGGCCGCTTTCCTGCACGAATTCGACCTCACGGACGGCGTCCGCGAGATCGGATGAAGAGCGCCAAGGCTTCGGTGTGCTCTCCTTGGCGACACCGAGCGCGACCAGCCCTTGCCAGGCATTGCCGATCAGATCGCGCGTGGCAGCCTCGGCGGATGGCTGCGGGTCGTAGATGGTAACGTCATAGCCATGGGCCAGAAACAGCGCGGCCCAGCTGGCGCCAATGGTGCCCGATCCCACCACAGCAATGCGACGAACGGCCTCCGGTGCAATCAACAGCATATGTGTTTTACTCTGCGTGAGCGTTTCCCTGCTCCGCAGTTTGGCAACTCATTTCGCGGCGGGCAATCGCATTCCGCGCGGCCACGCCATACCCGCAGGCACAGCTGGAGCCGGACTAGGCGCCGGCGCAGGCCGCGTGCGGTTTGGTTACGCGTTCCGTCGATACCGGGAAGCGTGCGAGCTTCCCGGCCGGGCGCGTCGGCCGCAGCACGAGATCGCCGCCGCAATTCGGGCAGAGGCCGCCGAGCCGTGCGTCGGCGCAATCGGCGCAGAACGTGCACTCAAAGGTGCAGATGCGTGCCCGCGGATCGCCATTGGGAAGGTCGCGGTCGCAGCATTCGCAATTCGGTCTGATCGCAAGCACCATGGCTTCCTCCCGTTGTGGCAGACGAAACGTGTTACGAGACCTTGCCCATCTCCTTGAGCACTTCATTCGCGGCCTTGAATGCATCGAGGCCGGCGGGAATGCCGCAATAGACGGTGGCGTGCAGCAGCACTTCCCTGATCTCCTCGACACTCACGCCATTGTTGATGGCACCGCGCGTATGCAGCTTGATTTCCGGCGCCCGGTTCAGCGCGGTGAGCATCGCCAGATTGAGCATGCTGCGGGTTTTCTTGTCGAGGCCCGGGCGATTCCAGGCATAGCCCCAGCACCATTCGGTCGTGATGTGCTGGAAGGCCATCATGAAGTCGTTGGTGGACTGGATCGACTTGTCGACATAGGCCGCCCCGAGCACCTCGCGCCGCGTCGCTAGACCCTCATCGAACAGGCCGCCGAGAGTGATGGTCTGGTTGTAGCTCATGTCGTTTGCCTCCTGATCGATGTTGCTATTGGTCTACCACCACGCGCCGCCGCAGGCATGCGCGGGAGAAGCAGCTCAGAGATGTGGTTAAACGGAAACAAGACCACTTGCAGCCGTCGCCATTCCCGGCTATCCCCTCGCTTCTACGCTCCCTTCGTCTAGCGGTTAGGACGCGGCCCTCTCAAGGCTGAAACAGGGGTTCGATTCCCCTAGGGAGCGCCAGCATCATCTAAGCCATTGAAAAGCTGAAAACTCTGAGCAATCATACGCTTAGAGAGGCCGCCTTGCTACACAACCGTAGCCCACAAAGGTGGTCCACAATGGCGGCTTTGAGTTACATGCAACGGCGTGCGTCCGGCACCTACGAGTTTCGAAAACGACTGCCTGAAGCGCTCGCCGGGAAGCCCGTCCCTGCTCACATGCGCGGAGTCTTTTCCGATCTGATCAACCCGAAGACGGATTGCTTCAAGCGGGAATTGGTCCGCTCGCTCGCCACCAAGGACCTGAAGGACGCCAAGCGGCGGGACCATCAGGAGGCCTTGAAGGCTACCCAGTTATTTGACGACGCAATCCGTGCCCTCACGCCTTCCCCTGTCGCGGCGGAGCCCGTAGCGCTGGACTTCAAGCTGTTGGGTGACGAAGTTTTTGCAGAGCTGCTCGCGGATGACGAAGCCGAGCGCATCGAGGGCGATGACCGGAGGCACCTGCAAACGCCCGAGGATCGCACACAATGGCCCGACCTCGTGGCCGTACCGCCGAGCACTCAGATGGGCATGTCCCCTGATCATGGCCACGCTTATGGCGAGCTGCTGCCGGTGTTCGAGAATGAGTTTCGCGCAGCCTACGTACGACGAGTCATTTCGGCCCTGGCCAACGAAACGAGCCACAGCGAGTCCTGCTTTCCAGTGGCCTCAATGACCATCCCGGCAACCAGAACGACACAGGCCAGTCGAAAAAGTCCCAATCGAAAAACACCCGACCGAACAAACCGGAAGGTACGACCCGGGAAATCTAACCTCAGCCACACCTGCGGATCACAACTACCGGAACAGGCCGGAGCAGACCGACGCCCCGCCCCGCGCGCGAATTTGCCAACGA
Source organism: Pseudomonadota bacterium (assembly GCA_023449855.1). Lineage (GTDB taxonomy): Bacteria > Pseudomonadota > Alphaproteobacteria > Rhizobiales > Xanthobacteraceae > Tardiphaga. Next base: position 65,557 of record JAEXHR010000085.1, read on the forward strand.
GATCCAAATTCAGAACGCCCGAAGCCCCCTATAAGCGAAGGCGGCAATGTCGGTCGGTATATCGAGCAAATATAATGGCTGCATGACAACCAGTCCGAGCTTGATCCATCCAGCATTCGGGGAGATTGAGCGACTGTTCGCGAGGACTACCGACGGCCAATCCCTGCCGCTTCCCGCACAGACGCTCTAAGAGCTTCGTCCCTGGAATGCCGCGGCGTCGCACTCACTGCGCGCGCAAGGCCAACCAGACCTTTCTGGCAATGCACGGCTCGAGGATCTTTCTCTCCGCTCCAATCCGAAGGGCGCTGGCAGCGGGCGCGGCAATTAATCAAAAACAAAACCTCGCGATATTAATAAAATTTAATGTCAAGGCCTGTTTTGCGGCTTATTGACGCACGTAATTAAATATAATAATTAAATATATCAACATTTAATTGAATTAAAAGGGGCTCGCCATGCTTAGCGAGAGTTCGGCCTCGTTGACCGTCGCAGAGAACAGTCTTGCGACATCGATCGGAATCGCAACGCCGGTTGACACGAACTACGCCTCCTCTGCGCTTTCGGTATCGGTGACGGCGTTGCCGGTTGATGGCACGATTTTGCTGGCCGACGGAATTACGCCGATCAGTCTGGGACAAAGCCTGACGGTCAAGCAGCTCACAGGGCTGAAATTCAGACCGTCGCTCAACAGTTTTGGCACGAGTTCGAGCTTTGCGTTTGCCGTGTCCGATCCGGCTGGCAACACAGCGACGGCGACCGCCACGCTGGCGATTGGCGCAAGCAACAAGCCGTTGGTGATCGTTCCAGCGCTGCTGGATGTTCCCGCCCACAGCGCAGCGACACCGATCCACATTCAGGCGCCGACCGACGCCAGTTACACATCGACCCAGCTCAGCGTTACCATAACGACGCTGCCGACGGATGGGACGGTCACACTCGCAAACGGGGCGACCGTGACCGCGGGGGAGACGTTGACGGTAGCCCAGCTCACGGGGCTCTTGTTTACGCCGACAGCCAACGCGACAGGCGCCACCTCCACGACGTCTGGCCTGATCTACAGCGTGTCCGATCCGGCCGGCAACAAGATCAACGGCAGCGCGATCCTTCAGGTCAATCCCGACACGCCTCCGATAACGTCGCCATCGTCGCTCATCGTTGCCGCGAAT
>JAEXHR010000102.1 GCA_023449855.1 Pseudomonadota bacterium
GCGGGAGCGTCACGAACTGGCGACGCAGCCGGAGGCCGAACTGGCCGAGCTCGCTGCGATCTACGAGCAGCGCGGCGTGGCCCCAGAGCTGGCCCGGCAGGTCGCCGAACAGATGATGGCGAAGGATGCCTTCGAAGCCCATGCGCGGGATGAACTCGGATTGGCGAGCCATGTGATGGCAAGACCGGTTCAAGCTGCGCTGACCTCGGCGGTCACGTTTGCGGCGGGTGCGGCTTTGCCGTTGATCGTCGCCCTGCTTGCGCCGGCCGGAACGGCTGCATGGACCGTGTCCCTTGCTTGCCTCATCGGTCTTGCCATCCTCGGCGCAATCGGGGCACGGGCGGGCGGCGCCAGCATCTGGAAACCGACTATCCGGGTGGTGTTCTGGGGCGCTGTCGCGATGGCCTCGACCGCATTGATCGGCTCCGTGATCGGCCGGGCGGTGTGACGATGAAACGTCTGTCGCTCGATTTCCAGACCGTCATGTCGGCAATTGCGGTCCTCGGGATGATGCTGGCCGTCGCCGGGACCTGGCCGCCGGCGGAAGGCCTTTCCATTCTAAGATCTCCCGGTCTGGCGATGGTCTATTTGGCCGGAGGGCTTCCCGCCACCTGGAGCGCCCTGACGGCGTTGTGGCGCGATCATATCCTCGACATCGATCTTCTGATGGTCGTCGCGGCCGTGGCGGCGGCGATCGTCGGGGCGCCGTTCGAAGGCGCGGTGTTGCTGACGTTGTTCAGCGTGTCGACCACGCTTGAGCACCAGGCATTGGGACGCGCGCGCAGGGCTGTTGAGGCGCTCATGGCGCTCCGGCCGGAGACGGCTTTCCGCAAAGGAGAGGACGGGACCACGGTGGAGGTTCCTGCTGCGGAGCTTGCCGTCGGCGATGTGGTGGTGCTGCGTCCGGGCGCACGCGTGCCGACCGACGGTGTGATCCTGCATGGCCGTGGCGGAATCGACGAAGCCAATATCACCGGTGAGTCGATGCCGGTCTCCAAGGAGCCGGGCGAGCAGGTTTTCGAGGCGACCGTCAATCTTGACGGGGTCCTTGACGTGACCGTCACCAGGACGGTCGGCGACAGCACGATCGCGCGCATGATCCAGCTCGTCACCGAGGCGCAGGAAGCGAAGGCGCCGTCCGAGCGCTTCAGCGCGTGGTTCGGCCAGCGTTATACGGTCGGTGTCCTGCTGGGCTCCGCTCTGGCCCTTGCGGTCTTCTATTGGCTTGGCCGCGACTGGGAACAGGCCCTCTACAAGGCCGCGACACTCCTGGTCGCCGCCAGTCCCTGCGCGATCGTCATCTCAGTCCCGGCAGCGATCCTGTCGGCGCTCTCCGCCGCGGCGCGAGGCGGCGTGCTGTTCAAGGGGGGCGGTGCGCTCGAAACGCTCGCCGCTGTCGATACCTTCGCGTTCGACAAGACCGGGACCCTGACCAATGGACGTGCAGAGGTCACGCGCATTGTCGCCCTGGATGGTGAGGATCGCCGTTTCCTTTCGCTCCTTGCCGGGCTGGAAGCGCATTCCGAGCATCACATCGCTGCCGCCATCCGTCGTGAGGCCCTGGTTCATGGCGTTGAGCCGGTGGCGGTCGTGGACGTTACGTCGCATCCGAGCGCCGGCATCGTCGGCTACGATTCCTTCGGCCCGATATGGGCCGGCAACGCTCACCTCGTCGAGGACATGGGCGCCTCCGTCGATGATCCGGCGTTCCGTGAACTCGCCGACAGTTCTCAGACCGTGGTCTATCTTGGGCGCGGTGCGACCGTTCTGGGGGCGGTCAGTGTTGCGGACGAAGCAAGAGCCAGCTCAGCCCCGGCGCTGGCCGCGCTTCGCGCCGGTGGCGTCAACCGCATCGTGATGATGACCGGCGACCGCAGGCCGGTGGCCTTGCGCATCGGTACGGAACTTGGCCTTGCGCCCGGCGAGGTTCATGCCGAGATGCTGCCGCAGGACAAGGTGCTCCAGGTCGGCGACCTCGCGCGTGATGGCAAGGTCGCTTTCGTCGGCGATGGCGTCAACGATGCCGCCGCATTGGCTCGCGCCGACGTCGGCATCGCCATGGGCGCGGCGGGGTCGGACGTCGCACTGCAGGCCGCCGACGTCGCCCTGCTGTCGGAAGACATGAAGAAGCTGGCCGATGCGCACCGGCTTGCACGGCGGACGGCCGTCATCATCCGACAGAATCTCGTCCTCGCGATCGGCGCCATGCTGGTACTTGTGACCGGCGGCCTGTTCTTCGACCTGCCGCTTCCGCTCGCGGTGATCGGACACGAAGGCGGCACCGTTCTGGTCGTGCTGAATGGCCTACGCCTCCTGTCGGACCGAATCCGCGCCACCGACGGCTATCTCCACCATTCTCGTCAATATGAGTTCCAGGATCAAACGGGCAGCACGTCCGGATCGCGGGCGACCTCGCCCACCACACCATGATTGGACCCAGTGCTGATTGGGCGGCAGCCGGACCTTCCCTGTCCTAAAAACCGCAAAGGGACACCGATGCTGACTTTGACATCGCTCGGCGCGCCACCGCATCCTTATCGACTGCGGGCTGTTCCAGGGGCTCAAGAACCTGCGCGAGCTTAACTGGGAGAAGCTTCCGGTTCAGCCTGCGGCGATCGGCGCGGTCATCCTGACGCAGGCCCATCTCGACCGTTCCGGATAGTCGCCGGCATCGGATAACACATGCCTCGTCTCACTTGCGCCAGATCAAGAACGTTCCTTTGCCAATGGTGTATCAGGGGGGGAAATGAAGGATCGGATCGTGGTCAAGGCACAAGAACTACCCTCAAGTTTCCACCACGTGCGGTTGGTTCTCGCTCGCGGCAAAGACCATCCGGAGGGAGATCGGGAAGAAGGCTATGATCTTCTGGTTCCGCTCAACCACGAAGGATTCCTTGATCCGCTGGAATGGAAGAAATCTCGCGACGCCTGTCGCGTCCGATATTTTCGGGACGGTAAGACGGCCCGCATCGGGCTGTTGCGGCGCAAGCCCGGCGGGCAGTGGTATTTCGATTACGAGCTGGGTGATCGGGACGACGAGATCGGTTTCCGCCTGGGCGAGGAGTGCTTCCGTCTTGGCGAATACATCTCGGTCGGGCGGGAAGGCGCGTTTGTCACCTATCAGGTCGCGCGCGTCGAAAAGCCCTGACGCCGGGCGAAATTGCAGAAAGGGAGAAAGAACCTTGTCGAATACACCTCACACTCTTGGCGACGAATTCCCAGACCAGATGGACGCCATTCATGCCCTGAAGGCGAAAAGCCCGGAG
>JAEXHR010000188.1 GCA_023449855.1 Pseudomonadota bacterium
GATGAATACCGGTTCGCAGCGGCGATGTGGATCGCCGCCGACGGCACTGTCCGGCGATCGGAGCGGATCGGCACGACCGGGCGTTTCGAGATCGACGATCAGATCGACGGGGCGCTGCGCAATGTCCGGATCGATGAGGCGCCGCCGATGGGTTTCCAGCAACCCGTTTTGATCCTGATCGTGCCGAACGGACCTGGCGTGACGCGGGCGTGCGGCGAGATGGCCCCCGGCCTGCGGAAGCTCGGATTGGCGCCATGAGTGAGAATGCGCTGGCCGGTATCCGCCGCCTGTTTCTCGATCGCTATGACGAGATGAAAGCACGCCTGACCAAGCGGCTCGGCTCGGCCGATCTGGCGGGCGATGCCATGCAGGATACATGGCTTCGTCTGGCGCGGACGGAATCCATCGGCGTGGTTCAAAGCCCGCGCGGATATCTATTTCGGATCGCGTTGAACGTGGCGCATGACCATCGCAGGGCGGAGGTGCGGAGGCCGGTTTCGGCCGTGGACATCGAAAGTCTGCTGGAATTGCCAGACGAGGCGCCGACCCCCGAGCAGATCATGCTTGCGCGGTCTGACCTTGAAGCACTCAAAACCATTCTCTCCGAGCTTCCGGAACGGCGCCGCGAAATCTTCCTGGCGGCGCGGGTCGGCCAGATTTCCGGGCAGGAAATCGCCGACAGGCTCGGCGTTTCCCGGCAGATCGTGGTCAAAGAACTTGGCCTTGCGATCGAATACTGTGTTAAGCGCCTCAAAGAATTTAGGGATTGAAAGTGCGATTTAGCGGTCCCGGAAACGTCTATGACGTAGGAGGCGCGCAATCGCAGCCGTCCTTCGCATGGGAGCGGTGCCGCAAGGCACGACATTGAGATGAGCAAGGCGAATTCCGGCCTCGATCCGGCCGAGCAGCAGGCTGTCAACTGGCTGAAGAAACTCGCCGCCGGCGAGATGACGGCGGAAGACATTGCCGCGTTGAAGGCCTGGCGCGCGCAGGATCCTGCACATGAAGCCGCATTCCTCGACACCAGGCGTCTGTGGCATGTGGCGGGCGATGCTGGCCGCGATCTCGGCGATCCCGATCAGGACTTTGCCGCGCGTCTCGATGCACTCGGGCAGCGCCGGAAGACGGCCAGCCGACGCGCGGTTCTCGGGGGAGGCGTGGCTGCCCTGGCGGCCGCATCGGTCTATGGCGTCGTAAATCCGCCGCTTGGTCTATGGCCATCGTTGTCCGAGCTGAATTCTGATTTCAGGACTGCGACAGGCGAGCAGCGCCGCGTGACAGTTGCGGACGTCGCGATTGATCTGAACACGCAGACCAGCCTTACTGTCCGGTCCACAGTGGGGGCGGAAGCCAGGATTGAGCTGATCGCTGGCGAGGCATCGTTTGCCACACCGAAACGAGCGGAGCGGTCGCTGGTCGCCCTCGCCGGCAATGGTCGGACCATCGCCGAAGCTGGTCGTTTCGATATCCGCCATTTGACATCCGGCGAGAGATCACCGGTCAGCGTGACCTGTTTCGAGGGGACCGTCCGGATCGAACGCGGTTCGGACGTGGCCGATCTTCGACCCGGACAACGTGTTCGCTATGATGCTTCCGGATTGAGCGAGGTCTCGGCTGTCAATGCGCAGCGCGCGTCGGAATGGCAGCGTGGTATCGTCGAATTCGACGGCACGTCGATCGCTGATGCGATCGAAGAGATCAATCGGTACAGACCTGGCCGGGTCGTGTTGATGAATGCCGCACTTGGCCGCAAGCCGCTGAGCGGGCGCTTTCCCATCGACCGCATGAATGATGCGCTGCTCGGATTGGAGCGTGTGTTCGGCGCCACATTGAAGCACCTGCCGGGCGGCATCGTGCTGGTGAGCTGACGGCGGAGCTCGCCTCGGCAACATTCTTAAAAAAATCTTGCAGACCTGTTGTCACTGCCCCTTCGGCATTCGGTCTCCCTGATGAGACCTGTTTATCCCCGAAGGCGGTGGCGATGTCAGCCGCGGCATCGGGGCTTGCCGTTGCGCGAAGGAACCGCTGATGCCCGCCCACTCTGTGACCTCCGTCTCTGCGTCGATGCGTCGTCAGGCCCGTCACATGGCGCTACTGGCCGGGGCGAGCGCTTTGGCATTCTCGGCAGGAGTGCTTCCGGTACACGGTCGCGCGTTGAATGGGGGCGCTGGCGGCGCTGTCTCGGCTCCCAACATCGCATCGAATGCCGCGACACAGGCGGCGGCGAGGGCCGCAGCCGCCGCGCGGCAGACACAGGACTCGCTGGCGCAGGCGGCGCGGGCCGTGCAGGACATGCAGGCGGTGCAGGCCGCCGCGCGTGCCGCGGCCGCCGCTGCGCAATCGTCGGTGCCCAACGGTCTCGGCGCCGGTGGCCTTGATGCGATCCGTGGCGTAAGCACCTGGGTCGGTGCCTTGGATCCGACCCAAAGCATCGATGCCAATGGCCAGACCCAGGTCAATATCCGCCAGCAGGCGCAGCAGGCGATACTGAACTGGAAGAGCTTCAATGTCGGCGCACGGACCACGCTGACTTTCGACCAGGGTGGCAACAGCAGCTGGGTCGCGCTCAACCGCGTCGCCGGCGGCACCGCGCCGAGCCAGATCCTGGGCAATATCAAGGCCGATGGTCATGTTTATGTGATCAACCAGAACGGCATCGTGTTTGGCGGCAACAGCCAGGTCAATGTCGGCTCGCTGATCGCGTCCACTGCGGGGATCTCGCCAGAGCAATTCGCCAAGAACGGCATCTTTAGCGAAGCGAGCGGCAGCAACTATCTCGCAAGTTTCACCGGAGCGACCAGGGCGGTCGTGGTCGAAGCCGGCGCGACCATTGCAACCCATGCGCCGCGTGCGGTGACGTCGGGCGGCGGCTATGTGCTGATGATTGGCAGCGAGGTCAGCAATGCCGGTTCGATCGCGACGCCGAAGGGGCAGACGCTGCTGGCCGCAGGCGACGATTTCGTGCTGCGCCGCGGACTTGGCGCGGGCGCCAACACGAGTTCGACCACGCGCGGCATCGAATTGCGGCCGCAGATCGCTGCGAATAGCGTGAATGGTCTTGTCCGCAACAGCGGTCTCGTCTTCGCGCAGCAGGGCGATGTCACGCTGGCGGGCCGTACGCTCGAACAGGTCGGCGCGCTGATCGCGACGACTTCGGTGAATACCCGCGGTACTATCCATTTGCTCAACAGTGCGTCGGACACCAAGGGCAGCGTCATGCTCGCCGCCGGGAGCCTGACCACTGTGCTTCCCGAACTCGGCAGCACGGAAATGGCGCTGGACGGCCAGCGCCAGGCGCTGGTCGATGCCTCGGGCGATGCCAACAAACGTCGCGCTCAGGACATTCTCGGTTTCGACAATCTGTCGGCGTTGGCGGATCGTCAGGACCAGTCGCGCATCGAGATCGTCACCGGCGGCACCATCACCTTCAAGGGCGGTTCAACCACGGCGGCGCAAGGCGGCCAGATCGCGGCTTCCGCGCGCGAGAAGATCGTCACCGAAGACGGTGCGCGGCTCGATGTCTCGGGCCTGCGTAATGTTGCGCTGGCGATGGAGAGCAACAATATCAAGATCAACCTGCAGGGCAACGAACTGCGGGACTCGCCGCAGAACCGCGATTCCAGTGTATTGAAGAACAATGATGTCTGGATCGACGTGCGCGCGCTGACTTTGGTGGCGGCGAAAGACAAGGTCTATGACAGCGATCGTTACTACACCAAAGGCGGCTTGATCGAGGTCGGCGGCTATCTCGCCAACACCGCACATACGATCGGCGAGTGGGCGGCCGTGGCCGGCACCATCACGCTGGACTCTAAAGAGGTGATCGCCGCGCGGGGGGCGGTGTTCGATATTTCCGGCGGTTCGCTCGATTATGCCGGCGGCTGGATCCGCTCCACCAACTTGATCGGCAGCGACGGTCGCCGTTACTCCGTGGACAATGCGCCGGCCGATCTGCGCTATAGCGGATTTGCCGGCGGTTTCGTGCGCACGCATAACATCCAGGGCAAAGAGTCGGAAAACCTCACCGAAGTCTGGACTTCGATCTTCGACCGCGGCCGCACCTCGTTGCGTTGGGAAGATGGCTACAGCGTCGGCCGCGATGCGGGCAAACTCATTCTGTCCGCGCCGACGGCGTCTTTCCAGGCGAGAATCGTCGCGGATACGGTGACCGGCGAGCGTCAGACGACGAAGCGCGCTGCGGCGAAGACGGATGGCTACAAGCTCACGCAGACGACAGCAGCGCAGAACGGCACGCTGGCGCTCGGACGCTATGATGCGACCGGCCGTCTCGATCTCTACAATTCGGATATACGTATCACCGATGCGGCAAGCGGCGGCGGGTCGAATACAGTTTGGCTCGATGCGAAACAGCTGAGCGCGCAAAATCTCGGCGGATTGGATCTCGGCACGCGCGGCACGATCAGTATCGATGCGGATGTGAGTTTCGCGGCGGGCGCCGATGTCAATCTGATCGCGCCGGTGATCGCCATCGATGCGCGCGTGACGGCGCAGAGCGGCTCGTTCAACGCCACGAATGTGTTCAAGGGCTCCGGAGTTGGGGCGAACGAGACCCCGCTCAATCCAGGTGCTTCCCAGGTGAGCTTGGCATCGGGGGCGGTGATCGATCTGCGTGGCGGATGGGTCAACCGGGCGATCGACGATTCGGCGCAGGGGCAGGCTTTCATCGATGGCGGCACAGCGTCGCTGAGTTCGTCGGACCAGGTGAAGCTTGCACGCGAAAGCCTGATCGACGTGTCGTCGGGCGGCGTGCTGGCGCGAGGTGGTAAGTTCACCGGCGGCAAGGGCGGCAATGTCGCGCTGAAGGCCGAGGTGATCGGCGGCGGGCGTAACGGACGTCTGGCGCTGGATGGCGAACTTCGTGGTTACGGTGCCGGCGGTGGCGGCAAGCTCGACATCGAAACCGGCGGCAAGGTGGTGATCGGCGGCGTTGCGCAGGACGGGACGCTGCGGCTCGATCCGGCGCTGTTCACGACGGGCTTTGCGAATTACACGGTCAACGGCCATGCCGGCGTGACAGTCGCTGCCGGCACGCAAGTCGATGTGGCGATGCCGGTGCTGACGCTCAGGGCCGATGCAATGGCGGTGCCGACAGGCGCCGCATCGGATGCCGCGCTCGGATCCTGGATGCGGCCGCTCTATCTTGAGAATGGTGCGAAGGCGACGCTGACCCAGCGCAAGGGCGCAAGCCTGGCGCTGCGCGCTAGCCCGGCGCTGCCGTTTCTGTCCGATATCGATGGGGCGATGGTCATTGTCGAGACCGGAGCTACCGTCAGCGTCGATCCCGGCCAGAAGATCGGCATCGCCGCGCTCGGCCAGATCACGGTGGACGGTCGCCTGAATGCATGGGGCGGCGAAATCGCCATCGATCACCTGATCGGGCCGGAGCTCTACGATCAGCGTGTTCACAACCGCTCGATCTGGATCGGCGACAATGCCGTTCTCGACGTCGCCGCGCGCGCCGTCACCGCGACCGACGCATTGGCCCGTTCCTACGGCATCGTCAGGAATGGCGGCACGATTGCAATCGGCGGCAATCTCGATGTGGAGGACGGCGGCGAGCATATGCAGCCGGACTCGTTCGTCGTGATCCGCGCTGGCGCCTTGCTCGATGCCTCGGGCACGCAGGCCGTCATCGACATCGCCGATGGCGGCATCAGCAAGTCGTCATCGCCGCTCAACGTCACCAGCCATGGCGGCGTCATCAGTCTGCAGTCGGCCAATGGTCTCGTCATCGACGGCACGCTACGCGCAGCCGCGGGCGGCCAGGGCGCCGCGGGCGGAACCCTTGCCGTGGCGCTCGCCTCGCCGCGTTATGACAGCGGGCGAAGCTACGATGCGGCGATACTCTCCCCTCGCGAAATTGCCATCGTGCTGACGCAAGGCGGCCGCACCATTTCGAACCAAATGCAGCCCGGAGACGCCGGTTTGGCCTATGGAAAGGCCCGTCTTGGCGTCGATCAAATCGCGCGCGGCGGCTTCGGCAGCCTGGCCTTGCTCGCTGGCGGTCTCGTCACTTTCGCTGACGGCGTCGATCTCTCACTCTCGCAGAGCCTGCGCATCCACGGTGCGATCGGTGTCGCAGAAGGAGCGACGGCAGGTGCGCGCGTGCATTTGGCGGCGCCCCATGTCCTGCTGGCGCATGCGCCTTTGACGGGCGGTACCAAGGAAAAGGTGGTGGTGCCGGGCCTCCGCACGGAGGCGGCATCCGGTGACTATGATGGTGCTGATCTCGGCATCACTGCGGACCTGATCGAGGTTCGCGGCGGAACGTATTTTGCCGGTCGGCAGGGCGTGACATATGACGCTGGAAACGTGGCCTATCACCGCGGCGGCTTCCGCCATGTCGCGCTCGCCAGCCGCGGCGATGTCCGCCTGTTCGGCAACAACGGGGCCGTCGTCCCCGGTGAAGGCGGCGGTCTCACGGCGATGCTATCGGCGCCGAAGGATATGACGATTACCGCTGCGCAAATCTATCCCGCAACGGGCGAGCAGGTCCTCGTCAAGGTCGGTGGAACGCTATCCCTCGCGCGTATGCCGGGCACCGATCCCGTCGTGCCGTATTCGGTGTTCGGCGACATCTCACTCGAGGGTTCGGTGGTGAATCAGGGCGGCGTGGTGCGCGCGCCGCTCGGCCGCATTGCGATCGGCCGCGACTTTGCCGATCAGGGCACCTACATCACACCGGCGTCGCAGACCAATATCCTGTCCGGCAGCATCACCTCGGTCAGCGCCGCCGGCCTCGTGGTTCCCTATGGTGGTACCGTCGATGGCCTCACTTACAGGCTCGGCGGCGCGGATATCGCGCTCCGCGACGCGATCGGGGCGAATACGCGCGGCGATCTGACACGCGGCGTGTCCCTACGCGGGGGGGCCATCGACGTCGATCAGGGCGCGATCATCGATCTGTCCGGCGGCGGCATGCTGCTCGGTGCCGGCTTCTTCAGCGGCCGCGGCGGTTCGGTGAACATTCTCACCACGCCGCTGGTGAATGCCAATCCGGCCTTCGGCTACAGCAGTGCCGGCAATAAGGTCTATGCCATCGTTCCGGGCTTCGATGGCTATGCTCCGGGCGCCCCGGCGAACGAAAGCGCCGCCAGGCCAATCGTCGGCCAGCAGGTCACCATCCCCGCAGGCGTGCCGGGCCTGCCGGCCGGCACCTATACATTGCTGCCGTCGAACTATGCGATGATCCCCGGCGCCTTCCGCGTCGAGATCGGGCAGGGCGTCACGGTCGATCGCGCTCCGGCGCCGATCGAGATCGGCAGTTATGTCGCCACCGGTCACCTCGGCATAGCCAATACCGGCATCCGCGCCGCCTTGCCGAACCAGCTTGTCATCACCCCCGGCGACAAAGTGCGTACGCACTCCGCCTTTAACGAGATGGACTACAATTCCTTCGTCGTGGCCGATGCAGCACGGCGCAACTATACGCGCGGCATGATCACGTCGGATGCCAAGATGCTGGAGCTTCGGCTGTCGCCGGGGGCGGGCATGAAGGGCTCGCCCGCGCTGATCTTCGACGGCAAGGCGATGTTCGCGCCGGAAGCCGGCAGCAATGGCTATGGCGGTACGTTGTCGGTGCGCAGCGTCGATAGCCGTGGGATCGAGATCCTCGCGGCCGGGCAGGCGCCGGTATCGGACGCGAAAAGCGTCGCCATCTATGCCGACCAGCTCAATGCCTTCGGCGCCGCCCGCTTGGTCATCGGCGGGGGGATGACCTCCGGAGGCACGGTCGGCGGGAACACGATTTCCTTCGGCCTCGACCCGTCAAACAGTGTTACGGTCCGCGCAGGTGCTGTCCTGTCGGCCGCAGAAGTGTTCCTGATCGCGGGCCAGAGAGCAAACCGGACACCGGGCAATATCACCGTCGAGCAGGGTGCGACCATCAACACGCTCGGCCGCGGCGCCGTACCGTTCGATTCCAGCAACGGCATCGTTTACGCGCCCACCGAGCAATCCGTGTTTGTCGTCTCCAACGGCTGGGTCAATCTGCTGGCACCGAGTTCTGCGTCCGGGACCGACAGCGGTTCGGTCGCGATCGATATCGGCGGTTGCGTGGTCGGCGCCATCTGCGGCGGCGAGACACAGCTGTATTCGGAAGGGACGGTCGGCGCGGCGACCAATGCCGCCTTCACCCTGCGCGACAATCTGCGTTACGGCACCCGCAATCTCGTGCTGGGCGTCTCCGCAGTCAATCTCGGCTCAGCCGAGGCACTCGCTGCCGCCGGGGCGGCCGGCCAATTGCCGCCCGGCATGGCGCTGAACCAGACGGTGCTCGCCAATCTGCTGCGTGGCAATACCAGTGTCGGCGCTCCGGCATTGGAGGCGCTGGTCCTCAACGCACGCGAGTCGATCAATATCTTCGGCGCGGTCGATCTCAACACGCTCAACCCCGTCACCGGAAAATCGTCGCTCGACCGTCTCGTCTTCGGCGCACCTGCGATCTACGGCTATGGTGCGGCCGGCGACAAGGCGACCATCACCACCGGCGAGTTCATCTGGTCCGGCGCGGTTCAGGACACCAAATACGGCATCGCTCTGCCCGGCAGTTCGCAACCGCAGCTACCCGGCGCGCCGGTGCTCGGCCGTCTCGGCAGCGGCACCCTCGACATCGTCGCCGACCGCGTTCTGCTCGGCTACGCACCGAATTCGCGTCCCAATCCGCATATCTCGGCGGATCGCCTCGCGCTCGGCTTCAGCGGCGTGAATTTCATCGCCTCCGAAAGCGTGTCGTCGAGCGGCAAGGGCTCGCTCGCGGTCTATCAGACGCAAGGCGCCTATCAGCCAGGCGCAGGCTACGCGTTCAGCGGCGGCGACCTGACCATCCGCACCGCCATGATCACCGGCGCGGCAGGCGCGTTCAGCGACATCAAGGCCGGTGGTGCGATCACGATCGTCGGCAATGGCGGGCAGGTCAAAGCCGCCGGCGCCGCACGCGGCGCCGAGCGGAAGCTGTCGGGTCAGCGCATCGTGCTCGATACAGCGGTGGTGCTGCCGTCGGGCCGGTTGACGCTGAATGCGATCGACGATCTCGTGCTGACCGACAATACACGGATCGACATGGCGGGCCGCGAAGTCGCCCTGTTCGACGTCAAGAAGTATAGCTGGGGCGGCGATGTCCTGCTCAGCAGCGCCAATGGCAGTATCGCCATGGGCGCCGGCGCCGGCATCGACCTGTCCGCGCGTTACAATCGCGCCGGTACGCTTCAGGTCACGGCGCTCGGCAGCATTGGCCATGTCGATCTCGCCGGCAGCATCCGCGGCGGCGCAACCGGTGTCTACGATGCCGGCGGCACCTATGTGCCTTACCCGACGGCAGAGGTGTCCGTGCGTGCGCAGACGCTGGCGGACTTCGCCGGTCTCAATACACGCCTCACTGCCGGTGAAGCGTTCGGCGCTCGCCGTTTCCAGATCAAGCAGGGCAGCCTGACCATTGGCGACGAGGTGAAGGCGCGTCAGGTCGAGATCGTGCTCGACGGCGGCAATCTCACGGTGAACGGCCGCATCGATGCGTCGGGCATCTCGGTGGGCGGAATCCGTCTTGCCGCTAAGGGCGATCTCACCATCAACGGTACGCTCGATGCCTATGGCAGCGGCCTGCGCGTGGATAGTTATGGCAAGATCATCGACAGTCCGAACCGCGCCATCGTCGATCTCACCACGCGGGACGGCCGGCTAACATTGGCCGCGGGCGCGCGGATCGATCTGCGCACCGGCACCAATGCCGCCGGCAATGACGGTCGCATGCGCGGCACGCTGACGCTCAACGCGCCGCGCCTCGGCGCCACTGACGTCGCGATCGATATCGTCGGCGCACCTGCGATCGCCGGTGCCAAGAGCATCGTCGTTAATGCGTTCCGCTCCTATGACGACGCGCCCGTAGCGCTCGTGCCCGATGTCAATGGCGGCAAGCCGCAACAGATCACCCAGGCCTATCTCGACACGATCGATGCGCAGAGCCGGACCTTCATCAATGCGGCGCTCGGCAATGCTGCGCTGAGCGCGCGGCTCGCCGGCCTCGGCACCTATCACCTTCGCCCCGGCGTGGAGATCGTCGGCAAGGTCACGGCCGACAATCCGAACGGCGATCTCACGGTGGTCGGCGATATCGACCTGTCGAATCATCGCTACGGCCCGCAATCGGACATTTCCGACGCCAATCGGCGCGGCTTCGGCGAGCCTGGCGCGCTGGTGTTCCGTGCCGCCGGCAATCTCAACATCCATGGCAGCATCAATGACGGCTTCGCACCGCCGCCGGCCACGCCGGACGACAATGGCTGGCAACTGGTCGAGGGCCGTGTCGCCGGCAGCGGCGCGACGCCGTTCGGCGGCGACATCGTCGTGCCGATCGATGGCGTCCGGCTGGAATCCGGCACCACATTCCCGGTCGGCGCGATGCTGAACTACGATATCCCGGTCCGTGAGGTGACGTTGCCAATTGGCACCACGCTGCCGACTCAAGTCACGCTGACGGGCCAGCTCTTGCTGCCCGCCGGCACCGTGCTGGGCGCCGAGGTGATCGCCGCCAATGGCACCGTCTATGCGGCCGGCACGGTGCTGTCCGTTGCAATCCGTCTGGATGCCGGCAGCAAGATCGGCGCTGGCTTCACGCTCCGCAGCACAGCTCCGGTCGCCGCATTCACCTGGCCGAAGGGCGTGAGGCTTCCCGTGGCGCTGATCACGAGCGCGCGCGTGACGCTGGCGCAGGGGGCGCTGATCCCGTCCATGACCAAGATCGAACTACTGAACGATCAGCCGGTCAATCTGCGTCCGGGCGGCACCGGTCGCAACTGGGCCGCGGCGCCGATGCTGGGCGAAGGATCCACATCATGGGATCTGACGCTGACCGCCGGCGCCGATCTCGGCTCGGTGGATGCGCGCGCACGCAATGTGAAGGGCAAGGGCGACGTCGTGCTCGCGGATACCCATCACGGCGTGAACACCACGTCGAAGACGACCACGGTGTTCATCGGCGAGATGGTGTTCACAGAGTTTGGCGCCATCTATTACGGCAATGGCGCTGGTGATGTCGGCAAGAGCGTCAAAGAGATGGCCGATACATACCAGATGACGATCGATGCGTTCTGCGCGATGGATGTAGGCATCTGCACGCCGGCACCGCGCAAGGTTTCGGAAAAGGCCTCAATGGACGGCTGGGGCGATCTATCCTACGCTGGCAGACTGGTGTCGGAAGTATTTGCGGATTTCGGCTATACGTCGGTCGAGGAAATGTGTGCGAACGCCGGTTACTGCACTGGTGGCGGCCGCGAGGAAACCACCACGACGTATGATTACAAGCATGGCACGCCTGGCTATAGCGTCATTCGCACCGGCACTGGCGATCTCTCAGTGGTCGCCGGTCGCGACGTCCGCATGATGTCGGTGTTCGGTGTCTACACCGCCGGCACTAACAGTCTGCTGTCCGGTGGTAACGCCGCCAATGCGCCTTACGAGCTGAAACGCGGCAACGGCGTGATCGGATCCGCACAGGGCAGCGGCAAATATGATGCGGCGCTCGGCGTCTATCGCGCCTGGTATCCGGACCAGGGCGGCAATGTGCTGATCGATGCCGGCCGCGACGTGATCGGCGACAGTTTCGGCGCCCAAGCCTGGAGCGGGATTGCTCTCGATCCTTCGGCAAGCCAGCAGGCGCCGGCCGGTTTCGCGAGCGCTGCGGTCAGCAACTGGCTGTGGCGGCAGGGCAGCGGCGGCACCGCGGGGGTCGGCGACATCGCGACCAGCTGGTGGATCAATTTCGGCACCTATGCCAATCCGATCGAAGGGCCGCTCGCCGCACCGCGCTTGGTCGGCTTTACCGGCATCGGCACGCTAGGTGGCGGCGATCTCACGCTGCGCGCCGGCGGCCATGCCGGCATCGTCGATGGCCGCGGCGACTCCATCTATCGCACCCTCGGCGATGTAGCGCCGCGCAGCCAAGGCCTTAACATCGCGGTCGGCTCCACCGGCCGTGTGGTGAATGGCGATCTCGTGCTCACCGGCGGCGGCGATCTCACGCTGCGCACCGGCGGTGCCCTCAATCCGAACCTGCTGGCGACTGCGACCGATGGGTACAACCAGCGGCTCGATCTCAATGGCACGCTGGTCAATCTGCGCGGCACGCTGCAGGTCAGCACTGCGGCGATGGGCGGTATCGACTTCCCAGAAGCAGGGTCCGGATATGGCGGCAATGGCGGCGGCATCCTGCCGGGCAATCCGTTCGTCGCATCCGGCGGCAGATCGGCCGCTGGTCTGGTGCTGATGCTCGGCGATGCCGTGGCCAATATCGACACCCGCGGCGCGCTGGTGCTCGGCGGCGCCGGCGATCCCGGCCGCGTCCGCGCCATCAATTCGACGCCGTTCACCTTTGGCGGGCAGGTGCAGACCGGCGGCGGTGCCAGCTGGTTCTCGCTCTGGACCGAGCATACGGCGATCAACCTGTTTTCCGCCGGCGGCGATATCGTGCCGACCCTGACGGCAAGCGCGCGTGATGCCGGCAGCAATGCCGGCTTCGACTGGATCGGCAAGAACACGTTGGCCCATGGCAACATGATCTATCCGTCGATCTTCCGCGCGGTGGCGGCTGGCGGCGACATCAAATTCGGCGAAGGAATGAAGGATCGTCAGAACGGCACACCGGTCAGCACCGGAATCCTGCTGGCGCCGTCGAAGCGTGGCCAGCTCGAATTGCTGGCGGGCGACAGTATCTATGCCGGCGGCTATTCCATCGCCATGTCGGGCGCAGATACGGTGCTACCGAGTCCGTTCAACACCGCCTTCCAGGCCACAGTGGATGGCAGACTGGTGCATAATCTGTCCAGCGACGGCATGGAGCGCCAAGAACTGGCGGGCTACTCGCTGCCTCTGTTCGCTTTTGGCCCGAATACGCCGACGACGAGCGGCTTGCATGCGGGTAGCGGCGAGCCTGCGCGCATCTATGCGGGCGGCAGGATTGTCAACCTGACCTTCGGCAGCGTGCGTTCGCTGAGTGGCATCGAGCCACTCTACAGCCGCGCCCGCAGCTATGGTACCTGGTACGAAGCGGCGACGCCGGTGTGGATGCGGGCCGGCGACGATATCATCGCGCCGAACCTGCTCGCCATGCACAACAATGTCACCGACCTGTCCCTGATCGAGGCCGGACATGACGTGATCTATGCCAATGCGCAGGTGGCCGGTCCGGGCTCGTTGGTGGTGTCGGCGGGGCGCAATATCCGCCAGGACGACAAGGGCTTCGTGACCAGCCTCGGCGCCGTGGTCAGCGGCGATAAACGGCCGGGCGCCAGCATCCTGATGCAGGCGGGCATCGTCGGCGGGGCGCCGGACTATGCGAAACTCGCGGCGTTGTATCTTGATCCGGCCAATCTCGCGGTGAAAGGCACGCCGCTAGCGGAGCAGCCCGGCAAGGTCGTCAAGACCTATGAGCAGGAGCTCGCGGCATGGCTGAAGGAGCGATACGGATTCGACGGCACGGATGACGAGCGCCGCGCCTATTTCGCGTCGCTGGCGCAAGAGCAGCAGGCGATCTTCCTCCGGGACGTGTATTTTGCGGAACTGAAGGCGGCCGGCCGCGAATACAACAATCCTGATAGTCCGCGTTACAAGTCCTATCTGCGGGGCAACAGCATCATCGCGGCGTTTTTCCCGGAGGCGGATGCCGACGGCAACGCGATTGCGCGCAGCGGTGACATCGTGATGTTCGGCGGCTCCGGCGTGCGCACGCAATTCGGTGGAGACATCGAAATGCTGACACCGGGCGGCCAGACCATCATCGGCGTTGAAGGACAGCTTGTTCCGGCAAGCGCTGGCGCGGTGACGCAGGGTCAGGGCGACATCAGCATGTATGCGAAGGGTAGCATCCCGCTCGGCCTCTCGCGTGTGATGACGACCTTCGGCGGCAACATTCTCGCCTGGACCGCGACCGGCGACATCAATGCTGGTCGTGGCGCCAAGACGACGATCCTCTACACGCCGCCACGGCGCAGCACAGACCAATTCGGCAATGTCGAACTGTCCCCGGTCGTCCCGACTTCGGGCGCCGGTATCGCCACGCTGAACCCGATCCCGGAAATTCCCGCCGGCGACATCGACCTGATCGCGCCGCTCGGCGTCATCGATGCTGGCGAAGCGGGTATTCGCGTGTCTGGCAATGTCAACCTCGCGGCGCTGCAGGTGCTGAACGCTGCGAATATTCAGGTGCAGGGAACGGCGACGGGCATTCCGACGGTGCAGGCCCCGAGCATCAGTGCCGCACTCTCGTCATCGAATGCCACGGCTGCTTCGCAACAGACGGCCGTGCCGACGCAAACCGCTAATGCTCAGCCCTCGGTGATCATCGTCGAAGTGCTCGGCTATGGCGGCGGGGCAGATCAAAATGACGAGGAACAGCGTCGAAATCGCGATCGGCGCAGCAGCAACTATGACACGAACAACCAGATCCGCGTCTTGGGCAATGGCACGTTTTCTGAAGCTGACACGAAGCAATTGACTGCATCCGAGCGGGGACGTCTTGCTACGACCGTCTCACCACCACGATAACTGCTTTCGATCAGCCCACAGGAGCCTTTACCGCGTTTGCGTCCTGTTCTCCCGCTGATCCAGCAAACTACGGCGGCCACTTCGTCTGCGAGAGGAAGTACGTACGACGCACTGGTCGTTGCAAAATAAGAGTGTCGCTAAAGGTCAACGTCCGCTCTTGGCGCAAAGCAGACATTCCAGATCACTAACAAGTTTCTCCGGTCGATGTTTAGAGCCTCCCGGGACCTTGACCGTCATGAAGCGGATGGATGTCGCAAAATTTCTTGGTGTATCCGCGCAGGCATTTGACGGTGTTGCGCCTGCACGGATATCGATTGAAACGCTATCAATCTGGCGATCGGGTATGCCTACTGAAGCAGGATGTGGCTCGACGTGAGCCCGCTCAGCGTCCTAACTGTCTTGAGACTGTAATATTGCGGCAGTAACGACGTCCGCGATGGCTTTGTGGGCTTGGCGCTTGCCGTCTATTTCCATCGATAGATTGTACTGGATGGTCGGGGTGAGCTTTGAGCGCCTCGGTTGTTCGCGGGCCGACCGTCAAATATGTACAGAGATTTTCGAATATGCGATCGCGATCCCGCGAAAAAGCCTAGGCGCCGTGCTGGTCATGCATGTCTATTCTGGCTGGTCATGGGCTTTGCGCTTGCGGGTATGGTGTTAGCCAGAGCGAACGAGCGGCTTGACCGCCCCGATGGCAAAGCAGCGAGCCTGAGCATTCCGGCACAACCGCTTGCGGATGCGCTCTACACGTACAGCTCGGTCACGGGGATCGAAATTCTCGTGCTCGGAGATCTCGTTGCAGGTCGCAGATCGAATGCCGTCAACGGAACATTCACGCCAATTGATGCGCTAAACGCGCTGCTGAAGGGAACGGGGTTGGCACCGCGCTATACGCAAGTCGGCGCTTTTACGCTCGCACGTACTGAGCAAAGCAAGATCGCGGCGCAAGCCTGGACGCCGGATTATCCGGACTACTCGGCAGCGCTCCAGCAGGCGGTCACGCGGACGCTTTGCCGTCTCGATCAGTCAAACTCCGATCCTCACCGAATGCTGTTGCGATTGTGGGTTGCGCCGTCTGGCGCGGTGATGCGCGTGTCAGTGCAGGGAGAATCAGCGGACTCGACACGAGATGCGCGTCTGGCGGGGCTTCTTGGCCAGTTGATGATCCAGCCGCCGCCGACCGGTCTCCCGCAGCCATCGACCATACTCGTGCAGTCAGGCCGTAAATTGGGATGTGGCTCGGTAGGCGCGGATCTGTTGCCGTGAGCGAGGCCGGCTGGACAGGTTTGCGCACGTTGCTGGTCGATCATTATGACGACTTCAAGCATCGGCTGGCACGCCGGCTCGGTTCGGTGGATCTCGCGGCGGAGACACTGCAAGAAACCTGGCTGAGGCTCGAGCGGCCGGGCGATCCCGGTATTCTCAAAAGCCCGGATGCCTATCTGTTCAGAATTGCGCTCAATATCGCAGCAGATCGCCGCGATGCCGATCGACGCCGGCTGACATTATCGGAGATCGAGGCGTTGCGTCATCAGGATGACGATGAACTCGATCCGGCCCGCATCGCGGAATCGCGTGCTGAGATCATTGCATTGACGAAGGCGCTTGATGAACTGCCGCCCCGATGCCGGGCGATTTTCGTCGCTGCGCGGCTGGAAGAAACGCCGCACAAGGTTCTCGCGCTTCGTTATGGTATCTCGATTCGGATGGTTGAGCGGGACTTGAAGCGTGCGCTTGATCACTGTTCGGAACGTCTGGAGCGAATTTCGCCGCGGAAGTTCGGTTCGGACCCGTCAGAACCGACTTTGTAATGAGACATATCACCCACAGCGCTCGGTTGGATTCTGGAGCGACCAGACACCGGCATGACAGCATCGATGCCCATGGCTGACGATAAGGACACGCTGCGGCGCGAGGCCCAGCAATGGCTGATCCGGCTGAATTCGGGCGAAGCCACTGCGGCCGATGCCGAAGCGCTGCAACGCTGGCGGCGAAGCAGCCGCGAGCATCGGCGCGCGTTCGCCGAGGCCAATCTTGTATGGACAAAACTCGGGCCGGCAGCGACGGAGATCGCGGGCCGGCCGCAATCCGCGCCTCACGAATGGTCTGCGAAGAACCAGATCCGGCTTGGACGTCGCGCCTTTCTGGGAGGCGCACTCGCAGCGGCCGCCGCTGCATCGGCCTATGTGGTGGTCAGGCCGCCGCTGGATTTGTGGCCGTCATTGACCGACCTGCGGGCGGATTACCGGACAGGAGTGGGAGAACAACGGCAATTCGCGGTGCAGGACGATGTTTCCGTGCGGCTCAACACCCGCAGCAGCATGGCGCGTCTGCAGAAGTCGTCTCAAGCGGACGGTGTCGAATTGCTGGCGGGCGAAGCAGCTGTCGAGATGGCGGCGAACAATCCCCGCGTATTTTCGCTCGTGGCCGCCGAGGGACGCACACGCGCGCAGAGCGCACGCTTCAATGTCCGATTTGACGGTTCGTCGATCTGCATCACCTGCCTGGGAGGCGAGGTTGAAATCGAGCATCGCGGCCGTACAGTCAGCTTGGCTGCGCATCGACAGGTTGTCTACGGCTCGCAAGGCATCAGTGACGTGGCAGATATCGATGCGGAGATCGTGACGGCGTGGGAGCGCGGCGTGCTGGTGTTCCGGAACGATCCGCTCGCGCGGGTGATCGAGGAGGTCAATCGCTATCGGCCCGGCCGGATCATTCTGGTGAATGAAGCGCTTGGGAGACGATCCGTGCTGGCGACATTCCGTCTGGACAGAATCGATGAAGTTGTACCCCGCCTGCAAGCGGCCTTCGATGTAAAGGCGCGGCATTTGCCGGGCGGGATTGTGCTGGTCGGTTGATCGGAAAAATACTGGCCTCGGGCATAAAAAAATCCTCGAGGCGATGTCGGGTCGGTGGGTTGGCGTCGGTCAGCTTAATGAGAGGATGATGGGCAGGGTTGCCGGTCGCCTCCATGACAGATGCCCGAAGGAATTCTTATGCCCGTCCGTCCGCTTGTGCTGCCAGTATCGATTTCTCACGCGCAGCGTTCGCGTTTTCTGCATCGTGCACTCCTGACGGGTGTTTGTTCGACCGCGCTGCTCAGCATCGCGTCGGGCACATTGTATGCGCGCGCGCTGAATGGTGGCAGTGCAGGTGGCGCGGTTTCGGCTCCGAACATTGCGGCCGATGCGGCGACGCAAACCGCACAGCGCGCGGCAACTGCGGCACAGCAGACCCAACAATCGCTGGCGCGGGCGGCGCGCGCGGTGCAGGATATGCAGGCGATCCAGGCCGCGGCGCGCGCTGCGGCTGCCGCGCAGCAGACATCAGTGTCTGTGCCAGTGGCGGTGCCGAACGGTCTTGGTGCAGGTGGCCTCTTGGTGGCGCCGGGCGGTAAATGGGATGGTGCCAATGCGCCGACGCAGACCGTCGATGCCAATGGCCAGACCCAGGTCGGCATTCGGCAGCTGACGCAGCAGGCCATTCTGGAATGGCAATCATTCAATGTGGGCGCGCGCACCACGCTGACATTCGACCAGCAGGGCAATAGCAGCTGGGTGGCGCTCAACCGCGTCGTCGGTACGACTGCGCCGAGCCACATCCTCGGTAACATCAAGGCCGACGGGCATGTCTATGTGATCAATCAGAACGGCATCATTTTTGGCGGCAACAGCCAGATCAATGTCGGCTCGCTGATCGCCTCGACAGCGGGGATCACCAACGAACAATTCACCGCCAATGGCATCTATGGCCCGAACACGCCGAGTTTCAAGGCTGCCGGCGGCAAGGTCGTGGTGGAGGCGGGCGCGTCGATCGAAACCCGTGCACCGAGCTCGGTGACCTCCGGCGGCGGCTTCGTGCTGATGATCGGATCGCAGGTCGAGAATGCCGGCACGATTGCCACGCCACGTGGGCAGACCATGCTGGCTGCGGGCGACGATTTTGTGTTGCGCGCAGGTTTCGGCAGCGATGCCAACCAGACCTCGACGACGCGTGGCAACGAGATCTCGCCGATCATGAAGGCTGGAAGCACCAGCGGCAACGTCACCAATACCGGCCTGATCTTCGCGCAGCAGGGCGACATCACTATGGCCGGGCGTAGCCTCGCGCAGAACGGCGTGTTGATCGCAACCACCTCGGTCAATACCCGTGGCACCATTCATCTATTGAACAAGGCCTCGGATACGGCCGGCAGTATCGGGCTCGCCGCTGGCAGTGTCAGTGCGATCCTGCCGGAACTCGATAGCGACGAGACGGCCATCGACAGCCAGCGCGATGCGCTGATTAAGGCCTCCGATGCGGCCAATCTCTTGCGCGTCGGCACTACGACCTTCGACAATTTGTCCTTACTTGCTGATCGCCAGGATCAGTCACGGGTCGAGATCGTCAGCGGTGGCACGGTCACGTTCAAGGGCGGCTCTATCACGGCGGCACAAGGCGGGCAGATCGCTGTCTCGGCCAAGCGCATCGTTGCCGAAGAGGGCGCGACGCTCGACGTGTCGGGCGTGCGCGGCGTCGCGCTTGCGATGGCGTCCAACAATGTGAAGATCAGCGTCCAGGGTAATGAACTCCGGGATTCCCCGCAAAACCGCGATTCCAACGTGCTCAAGAGCAACGATGTCTGGATCGACGTGCGCAGCCTCACGCTGGTGGCGGATGGCACTGGCGGTTACACCGGTAATCGCTACTACACCAAAGGTGGCCTGCTGGAGGTCGGTGGCTATCTGAACACCACGCCGCATACGATCGGCGAGTGGGCGGCAATCGGTGGCAGCATCACGCTGGCGGCCACGTCGGAAGTGATCGCGCAGAGCGGCGCAACGTTCAATATTTCCGGCGGTTCTCTGGATTATGCAGCGGGCTGGATCCGCTCGACCAATCTGATCGGCATCGATGGCCGCCGCTATACGGTGGACAATGCGCCGGCCGACATGACGTTTGTCGGCTTTGCCGGATCTTTCTCGCGGACGCATCAAATCCAGGGCAAGCTCGATGATCGCCTCACCGAAACCTGGACGACGGTGTTCGACCGTGGGCGGACCTCACTGCGCTGGGAAGACGCCTACAGCGTCGGTCGCGACGCCGGCCGGTTGAACCTCTCGACGCCGACGTCGATTTTTGCCGCAAGCATCGTCGCCGATACGGTCACGGGACAGTATCAAACCAGCAAGCGCAGCAGCGCGGTGGCCGATGGCTACAAGCTGACCCAGACCACGGTGGCGCAGAACGGCACGCTCGCGCTCGGCCAATATGGGGCAACAGGACGGACCGATCTTTATAACACCGATGTCCGCATCGCAGATCCGGCAGCGTCGGGATTGCCGGCGGATCGAACCAATACAGCGTGGTTCGATGCGGGTTATCTCAGTGCGCAAAAACTTGGCGGGCTCGATCTTGGGAGCCGCGGCAGGATCACGATCGATGCGCCGGTGCAACTCGCCGATGGCGGCGTCGTCAGGCTCATCGCGCCGTTGATCGACATCAAGGCCGATATCACGGCACGCTCCGGCGGCGTTAGCGCGAGCAATCTGTTTACGGGCTCAGGGACGAGCGCGACGCAGGTGGCGTTGGTTTCGAACGGCACATCGACGGTCACGGTGCACGACGGTGCGACCATTGATGTGCGCGGTCTCTGGGTCAATGCTATCGCTGCTGACGATGAGCGTAGCGGGCAGGCCTATCGCGATGGCGGCAGCGTATCGCTGCAGTCGTCGCGCGACGTCGCTGTCGAGAACGGCGCGGCCATCGATACATCGTCGGGCGCGATGCTCGATATCCGTGGCAGCTTTAAGGGCGGCAAGGGTGGGAGCATCAGCCTGCTCGCCGATGCGTTCGGTGCGGGTAATGGCCGGCTGACGCTGGGCGGGACGCTGCTTGGCTACGGCGCCGCTGGCGGGGGTACGCTGACCATCGACAGCGGTCCGAAGATTGTGATCGGCGGCGCCGCTGATGCGGCGGTGCTTAGTCTCGACACCAGCATCTTCCGGACCGGCTTCGCGCAATACGCCATCAATGGCCATAAGGGTGTGAGCGTTGCGCCCGGCGTCGTGGTCGATGTCGCAATGCCGACCTATCAACTCGCAGCCGGTGCATCCGGTATTGCCACTGGCGGCGATCCGTCGGCTGCGCTCGGTGTGGTGACGCTGCCGCTCTACATGCCGAATGCCGCGCAGAACCAGCTCGTCCAGCGAGCTGGCGCAAGCTTGTCGTTGCAAGCCGGCGTCTCGCAATCGACCGCCGGCGATCTGGCCAGTGTCGTGCTCGATATCGGACAGGGCGCAGTGATCAATGTCGATCCCGGTCAGACCATCAAGTTGACCAGCGTCGGCCAGCTCAACATCGACGGCACGCTCAATGCATGGGGCGGCAACATCATTCTGTCCGGCCTGTTCACGGGCGCCTCCGAGGCAAGCAATGCCGCAGGACACAACCGTTCGATCTGGCTCGGCGATCACGCCGTGCTTGACGTCGCGGCACGCGCGGCCAGCGCTCTGGATCGCCGTGGTCGACGTTACGGCACCGTGGCTAATGGCGGCAGCATCGTGATCGGCGGCACCATCGATCACAGTGCGGGTCTCGCATCGGCTCCCGATCTGTTTGTCGTTGTGAAGAGCGGCGCACGGCTCGACGCATCGGGCGGGCAAGCGATGCTCGATATCGACGGGCAGGCGATCACCGTCGCCAGCAATGGCGGCAGCATCTCGCTGGCCTCCAATAACGGCCTCTATCTCGACGGCAGTTTTGTCGCCAATGCCGGCGCCGCGACTGCTGCAGGCGGCACGCTGTCGCTCGCCATGGTGTCTTCGAACTATGTCAGGGCGACGGCGGCGAGCGTGTTGCTGCCGCGCCAATTGATCATCGCACAGGATCATGGCGCCTTTGCATTGCAAAGCGTGAGCGATCCGGCTGCGGCGGCGCTGGTCTATGGTCATGGTGGCATCGCCGTGTCGCAGATCGCGGCCGGCGGTTTCGGCAGCCTCAATCTGCTCGCCAGCAATGTCGCCTTTGCCGGCAATGTCGATCTGAACCTGCGCCAGAACCTGCAGATCTATACCGGTACCCTGTCGCTCGCCAACAGCGCACCGCTGACCTCGCAGGTCAATCTCAACGCCTCCTATCTGCGTTTGGCGGGCTATCTCCCGACCAGCCGCGACCAGTATGTGCAGCCGGGCGGCGTCACCAATCCCTCGACTTTGCCTGGCTCGGCGACGTTCTCCGCCAGCGCCGATCTGATCGATGCGCGCGGGCTTGTCAGCTTCGGCTCGCGCGGTGCGACCGGCGCGTCGCAGCCGGTGTTCGAGCAGGTCACCCTCAACAGCCGTGGCGACATCCGCTTCCTGGCGGCCGGTGCACCGAACAACACCGGGGAGCCTACCACGCAGCTCATCACGTCGGGCGATGTGACGCTGCGGGCGGCGCAGCTCTATCCGACCATCGGCGCGGCCGCGGGCGTTACCACGGGCACCAATCGCACGCTGACCGTCGGCCGCTCCACCACCGAGACGCCCGAACTGCCGTATTCGGCATTCGGCCGGCTGCGTCTGGCCGCGGGTCATGTGGTGCAGGGTGGCGTCGTGCGCGCGCCGCTCGGTAGTCTCGAATTCGGCCTGACCTCGACCTCCACCATCGATTTTCTCCCCGGCAGCATCACCTCGGTGAGCGGCGCCGGTCTGGAGATGCCCTATGGCGGCACCATCGACGGGCAGGTCTGGAACTATAACGGCAGCGCCGTCAGCTTCGTGGGCGCCGGCGGCGTGCTCGGTACCAGTCTGGCCTTTGGCGTGACGCTGAACGCCAAGGCGGTCGATGTGCAGCCGGGCGCGGTGCTTGATCTCTCCGGCGGCGGCGCGCTGACCGGCGCGGGCTTTGTTTCCGGCCGCGGCGGTTCGGTGGACGTGCTGCGTTACGCGCTGGCCGATGCCAATCCGGGCTACAGCTACAGCAAAAGCGGCAATCAGGTTTACGCCATCGTGCCCGGCCATGTGGCGGCCTATGCGCCGGTGACGCCGGATGCGGGAACGCGCGAGCCCGCCATCGGCCGCCAGATCACGCTGGACGGCAGCACGCCGGGCCTGCCGGCCGGCACCTACACGCTGATGCCGGCGACCTATGCGCTGCTGCCTGGCGCGTTCCGCGTCGAACTCACGCCTGCGGATTCGCGCGGGCTCACCACGTCTGTGGCGTTTGCAAACGGCTCCTATCTCGCCGGTGCGCGGCTCAGCATCGCCAATACCGGCATCAGCGAAAGCCTGGCACGGCGTGTCATCGTGACGTCGGGCGCCACTGTCCGCACCCATTCGCTCTATGACGAAACCAGCTATGCCAATTTCGCCATCGCCGATGCCGTCCGGCGCGGCATTCCGCGGCCGATGTTGCCTGTCGATGGCAAGGGGCTGAAATACACGATCACCTCAGGCGCCGGCGCGAATTCGCTGACCTTCGACGGCACCGGATTGTTCGGCGCCGCCACGGGGGGCTACGACGGCGCGGTCTCGATCCTCGCCAACAAGATCGAAGTGGTGGCGGGCGGACGGCAGGCGACGCCAGGTTTCACCGGCGTCACCATCGTCGCCGACGAACTCAACGCGCTCGGCGCATCGCGTCTGACCGTCGGCGGCATCCAGTATGTCGAATACGGGCAGGGCGGCAACTATGTCCGCGCCGCCAATGTCAGCCAATATGTCTATCTGCGCTCGGGCGCGGTGCTATCGGCGCCGGAAGTGTTTCTGATCGCCGCGGATCCGAGCAATCCGGAGCTGGGCGATGGCCTGGTCCGCATCGAGCAGGGCGCCAGCATCAATACGCTCGGGCGCGGCAAGGTCGCTTTCGACAGCAATGACGGCTTCATCTATGCGCCGCAAGGCGCGCATTTCGTCGCGGTCTCCAACGGCCTGATCAATGTCGCGCCATCCACCGGCGTCGCGCGCGGCGGCATCGATGTCGGCAATTGCATCGCTTCGGTCTGCAGCGGCGACACCACGCTGTATTCGAACGGCACCATCGCGCTCTCCACGACTGGTAAGTTCGAGCTGAGCAATGCGGTGCGCTACGGCACGCGTAATCTCTCGCTGGCCGTCGGCGGCATCAATGTCGGCAGCACGCAATCCCTCGCGGACGCATCCGCGCGTGGCGTCCTGCCGAGCGGCCTGATCCTGAACCAGAGCGTGCTCGACCGGCTGATCGCCGGCGATACATCCACCGGCGCGCCGGCGCTGGAGACGCTGATCCTCAACGCCTCCGCCAGCATGAATTTCTTCGGCGATGTCGCGCTCGATACTTACGACAAGGTCACCGGCCATTCGACCCTGGAACGCCTGGTGCTGACCACGCCCGCGATCTACGGCTATGGCAATGTCGGCACGCTGGCCAGCATCCGTACCAAGAATCTCGTCTTCGGCGGCTCGACCAACACGCCCACAGCGGTGGTCGCCAATGGCGCCGGCACCGGCAGCGGCGCGCTGGATTTTACGGCCGAACGCATCGAATTCGGCTTCGGCCCGTTCACACAGCCCAGCAATATCGCATCCTATGACCGCCTCGTGCTCGGCTTCGCCAATGTCGCGCTGACGGCCAGCGACCGTATCACCGCCAATCACAAAGGCGGCTTGAGCGTCTATCAATCGCAAGGCGCCTATGTCGCTGGCACCGGCTACACCTATAGCGGCGGCAATCTCTCCATCATCACGCCGCTGTTCACCGGCGAGGCCGGCTCGGTCAACAGCATCACGGCGGGCGGCACGGTGTCCGTCACGTCGCCGAATGGGGCGACCGCAGGCGCAGTGACTGTGGATGCCGGTGCGCTCGGTGCGCAGATCGCGCTCTCCGGCAGCAACATCACTTTGGCAAGCGCCGTCGTTCTGCCCAGCGGCAAGCTGACACTGCGCGCCGATGGCGACATCATGCTCACCGATGCAACCCGGATCGACATGTCCGGCCGCACCATCGTGTTCAACGACATCGCCAAGAGCAGCTGGGGCGGCGATGTCGTCCTTGAAAGCGCGGGCGGCAATATCGTCCAGGCGGCGGGATCGCGCATCGACTTGTCGGCCAAATTCAACGCCGCCGGCACGCTCCGTGCCGTGGCGCTGGATGCGGCGGCCGGCATGGTCGATCTGCAGGGCAGCATTCTCGGCTCAAGCTCCAGCACTTACGATGCCGGCGGCGTCTATATGCCTTACAAGGCTGCAAGCGTCGAAATCCGCGCGCAGCGTCTGGGTGGCGCGGGTTCGCTCACCGACCAGTTCGCCGCGCTCAATCAGCGCCTGAATTCCGGCAGCGTGTTCGGCGGCCGCAGCTTCCAGCTCAAGCAGGGCGATCTTGTCATCGGCGACGGCCTGAAAGCCGGCAGCGTCGATGTCTCGCTCGATGGCGGACAGCTCACAGTCACCGGCACCATAGATGCGTCAGGCGCTGCCGTCGGCTCGATCTATCTCGCGGCCAAGAACGGCCTCAGGCTGGCCGGCAGTGCGGTGCTCGATGCTCATGGCGAAGTCCTGCGCGTCGATAGCTATGGCAAGATCATCGACAGCCCGAACCGCGCCGTCGTCGATCTCACCGCCAGCGACGGTGTGCTGACGCTGGCCGCCGGCGCACGCATCGATCTGCGCCACGGCACCATCTATGGTCAGAATGACGGCGTCGCCCGCGGCACACTCGAACTCAACGCGCCGCGCATCGGCAGTAGCGGAAGCATGTTGGATGCGGATGCCGCCACCTATGGTGACATCGCCATCGATGCATCAGATCCGGTGACGATCCTGGGCGCGCGTTCTATCGCGGTCAATGCGATGCAGCGCTATACCGATGCGCCCAACGGCACGGATGCTGCCGTCAGCGAACGGCCGTATCAGGTGATCACCCAGGCCTGGCTGAAGACCAAGCACGACGAAGCCACCACATTCATCAATGCCGCGCTCAATCGTAGCTCCGTGATGGACGGCAAGCTCGCCGGTCTCAACAACGACAGCTATCGCAACGCCTTCCATCTGCGCCCGGGCATCGAGATCGCCAGCAAGACGGCGGATGGCGATCTGGTGGTGCAGGGCGATCTCGATCTGTCCGGCTTCCGCTATAACGGCGTCAATCCGAATTTCGTGCGCACCGGCGTCACCGGCTCCGGCGAGGTCGGCACGCTGCGCTTCCGCGCCGGCGGCGATCTCAGCATCTATGGCGGCATCAATGACGGCTTTGCGCTGCCGGATACATTCACGACCCAGGACGACAAGGGCTGGGTGCTGCTGGCCGGTATAGACTTCACCGGCGGCAATATCATCGTGCCCGGCGTCGGCGTGACACTGGCCGACGGCACCGCATTCCCCAATGGCGCAACGCTGAATTACGATCTGCCGGTGCAGGGCGCCAACCTCGGCGTCGGCATGCGATTGCCGGCAGCAGCCAAGCTGAGCGCGGCGATCATCGTTCCAGCCGGCACGGTGCTGGCCGCTGCGATACGCGACGGCGCCGGCAATCTTCTCTACGCCGCGGGCACGTTGCTGAGCGTGGCGACGCCGATCCCGGCCGGCACGCAGCTCGATGCCGGCAGCGTGATGCCTGTCGCATTCTCGGTCTCGGCCTTTGTCTGGCCGAAGGGCGTGGCGCTGGCGCAGTTCAACGGCAGCACCGATGTGAGCAAAGCCAGCTTCCTGCTTGATGGCGATCTCGCCTTGAAGCCGGGATCGCTGATCCCCTCGGGCACCGATGTGAAACTACCTGGTGGCGACAAATCCGTCGAACTGCGGCCGGAAGTGGCCGGGCGCCAGGGCCGCATTTGGGCGGTCGCTCCGATGCTGGCGGAAGGCTCGCAGTCGTGGTCGTTCCGCTTTGTCGCCGGTGCCGATCTCGACGCCGCCGATGGCCGCCGCGTGCAGTCGCATCCGGCCCATGGCAGCATCCGGTTGGCGGATAGCCATTATGGTTCGTACGGCAAGGCGGTCTCCAGCGGTTATGTCTGGAGTGATGCCTTTCCGGAGCTGGAAGGGCAACCGATCACCGATGCGGATGTCGTCTTGTATATCGGATATAGTTCGGTCGCGGAAATGTGTGCTACTGAATCGTATTTCTGCGTCGTCGGCGGTGGTGGCGCATCGTATGCGCTGGAGCTCGCCAGCATTCGCCCCAGCGTCGTGCGCACCGGCACCGGCGATCTGCAATTCTTCACCGGCGGCAATCTGCGGGTGGATTCGCTCTACGGCATCTACACCGCCGGCACTTCGTCGGTGACGACATCCGCGAGCGATCCCTACAACCTGCCGCGCTTCCGCCTCATGGCCACCGGCACCGTAACCTCCGATGCCAATCAGGGCTATGAGAAACTGGTCGATGGCGGCGCCGACAGCATCTATCGTGCCTGGTATCCGACCGTTGGCGGCGATCTCACCATCAAGGTCGGTGGTGATCTCACCGGCGACGTGATCAGCAAATCGGCCTCCGTCAATCTGCGGCCGAACACGCAAGACGCCGGCTACAACACTGCCGATGTCGCCAACTGGCTGTGGCGGCAGGGCAGCAACACGGTGGCCACCGGCGGCGTCGCGCAGCCCACGGCCTGGTGGATCAATTTCGGCACTTATGTCGGCTTCGAGGGCGGGTTCAACAATCCGCAGACGAGCGCCGACCAGATGCGCGGCTTCACCGGCTTCGGCACGCTGGGCGGCGGTAACCTCGCCGTGGATGTCGCGGGCAATGCCGGCCGGCTCGAGACGCTGGCCGCCGGCAACTTCAATCCGAACTGGCAGCCGCGCAGCCAGGGCCTGGTGTTGGCCGTGGGCAGCACCGGCCGCGTGATGGCGGATGGCAGCTTGCAACTCACCGGCGGCGGCGATCTCAGCCTGCGTGTCGGCGGCGTGCTGAACACCGAGAGAAGCCAGCTCGGCTCGGAGCTTAACGGCACCTTCACCAATCTGCGCGGCCATTCCGAGATCAAGGCCTCGGAGATCGGCAGCATCGATCTGCTGTATGGCAATATGGCGCAAGACAACGTGCCGAAGGAAACCCGCGCCTTCGATCCGTTCAATGCCACCCGCGGCCTCGCTCTCGGCGGTCCGGTGCTGGCGCCCGGCGATGCCACTTTCAGCATCTCCACGCTGCGCGATCAGGTGCTGGAAACCGTGACCGATCCCGGCCGCCTGACGATGGTGAACCCGTCGGCCTTCACGGTCGATGGCACTGTCGGCAAAGCGTATAGCTGGTTCACGATGTGGACCGACCGCACCGCCATCGACCTGTTCTCGGCCGGTGGCAATCTGACGCCCTATGCGCCAGAGGCCTATGCCGCATCCGCGACAATTCAGACCGACGCTGCGGCAGTTTATCCCTCCATCTTCCGCGCGGTAGCGGCGACCGGCAGCCTGTACTACGGCAAGGCCGCCCGGATTGGCGGCAGTGACGGCGACAGCAACGGCGCGCTGATGCTCGCGCCGTCGCCGCGCAGCGAATTGCAATTCCTGGCCGGGGATTCGATCTATGCCGGCGGCTATTCCGTCAGCCAATCCAGTGCCGCGGCCGATGTGATCCCGACGCCGCAGAACCCGGCTTATGTCGGCTGGAAACTGAATGCCTATCCGGAAGTGCCGCAGCGAACCAATGTGTCGTCCCTCGGCAATGTGTCCAACGAGTCGATTTATCCCTTGTTCGCTCTTGGCTCGGGCACGGCCGCAGGTCTCGGCAATGCCAATTCCGAACCGGCGCGGTTCTATGCACTAACCGGCGATCTCGTCGGCGTGAATTCCGGCCGCATCATCCATTACACCACCCCGGCCGATACACGTTACGATACCGACTGGTATATCGGCGGCGCGCCGGTGCGGATGATCGCCGGACGCGACATCGTGCGCAGCGGCGATGGCAGCTTCACCGACGACAATCAGTCGGGCCAGGTGATCAAATTCTCCTACACGTCACGCGGCAATCTGTTCGTGCACAATTCGCCGGGGGACATCTCGATCGTCTCGGCGGGGCGCGACATCATCTATAGCAATTTCAAGGTTGCCGGCCCCGGCACGCTGGAAGTCTCCGCCGGCCGCAACATCCTGATGGAGGACAAGGCCAGCATCACCTCGATGGGGCCTGTTGTTTCCGGCGATACACGGCCGGGGGCCTCCATTGCGATGATGGCGGGCACCGGTGCTGCGGGCGCAGATTTTGCGAAACTCGCGGCGCTTTATCTCGATCCCGCCAATCAGGCGGTTGCGGGCACGCCGCTGGCCGAACAGGCCGGGAAGGTGGCCAAGACCTATGAGACTGAGTTGGTCGCCTGGCTGAAGGATCACAACGGCTTTAGCGGCACGGTGGATCAAGCACGCGCCGCTTTCGCCGCGCTGCCGGCGGAGCAGCAGCGCATCTTCCTGCGGGAGGTCTATTTCGCCGAGCTGCGCGAAGGGGGACGTGAGTATAACAATCCGGCCAGCTCGCGTTACCAGTCCTATCAGCGCGGCCGCCAGATGATCGCTACGCTGTTTCCTGAGACGGATGCCATTGGCAATCCGATCGCGAGGGATGGCGCGATCACCATGTTCGGCGACTCCGGCGTGCGCAGCAAATTCGGCGGCGATATCCAGATGCTGGCGCCGTCGGGGCGTATTGTCGTCGGTCTCGAAGGCCAGAAGGACTCCGCGACATCCGGCATCGTCACTGAAGGCAAAGGCGATGTTCAGGTCTATGCCCATGGCAGCGTGCTGCTCGGCCTGTCGCGTATCATGACCACTTTTGGCGGCAATATTCTCGCCTGGTCGGCGACCGGTGATATCAATGCCGGCCGCGGCTCCAAGACCACGGTTCTGTTCACGCCGCCCAAACGCACGACCGACAAATACGGCAATGTGACGCTGGCCCCCAATGTGCCGTCATCCGGCGCCGGCATCGCCACGCTCAATCCGATCCCTGAAGTGCGTGCCGGCGATATCGACCTGATCGCGCCGCTCGGCACCATCGATGCGGGCGAAGCGGGTATTCGCGTGTCGGGCAATGTCAATCTGGCCGCGCTGCAGATTCTCAATGCGGCAAATATCCAGGTGCAGGGAGCGACGACCGGGATCCCCACCGTGCAGGCGCCGAGCATAACCGCAGCCTTGTCGAGCTCGAATGCCAACACGGCCACGCAGCAGAACGCCGCCCCGACCCAAGCGGCGAGCAGCTCGCCGTCGGTGATTATCGTCGAAGTGCTCGGCTATGGCGGTGGTGATGGTGGCTCCGACGACAAGCAGAAGGATTCGGGACGCGCGGAGCAGCGGGCTTACGATCCGAATGCGGCTGTTCAGGTCGTCGGGCATGGCGAATTGAAGGATCGGGAGAAAGCGATCCTGTCTGACGACGAACAGAAGAGGCTTTGAAACAAATGATGCCCGGGAAAGTGCGCCTGCGGAGGTGTATCCGTTTTCGTCTGAAGCGTAGTCGCTCCAGCGACGGCGCTTGAGACCGACGAACGCGGGCGGCGGCGTTTGGACCGCGAGCAAAAATCGCCGCGTCGATGCAGCGTTTGCTGGAAATTAAATGTCATGGGACAGCAACACCCACGACCGCTCGGGACAATATGTCGTTAATCGGAGGGCGACAACGACCGCTCATGGCGCAAAGCGGACGTCAATCTTTGCGGTGAACCTCGGCGATGCGCGGTAGGTCTTCCGATAGAAGAGTGGAGACTGTTGTTTGAGACTGGCATTCTACTCAAGTCACGCCCCGAGTTGCCGTGAAGATACTACGACGCTTCGATCTTCCAGCTTGTAATGCCAGAGAGGGTCGAAAACTCTGATCCGAGCGAAGATACGCCCAAGAGATTTGGCGGGATAACAGCAATTGCTTTTTACAGCGCAGAGCACACCGTTCCGACCAATCAGTTCGCATTTTTATTCCAAGCGGTCGCCAAATGGCGTGCGTTCAGGACAAGTTGCGGACTCGTATGTTGTTGAATTATCGATGTTATTTCGCCTCTGGGGGATTGGGGTTTCCTGGGCAAACAACGTGGACAGCCCTCGATAGTCGCGTCACAAACGGTGCAGCGAAATAATCTATCATTGACGCATGTTCTCGAAGACCCATCCTGATCGCTTCGAAAGATTGCCGACCGGTTTCAGGCGTCGTGCCGTCTTGGCCTTTGTTTCATTGGCTCTTGTTGCCAGCGTTGCCGAAGCGCGCGATGACGCTTCAGAAAAATCCGTCGCGATCGCATTCAACATACCGTCGCAACCGCTTTTTGACGCCCTGATGGCGTTTGGGGCAAAAACCAATCTGGAAATCTTTTTCGATGGTGCGTTGACTACGGGCCGCCGATCGCGCGCCTTGCAAGGCGTCTATCAGCCGCTCGAAGGGCTCAGATTGTTGCTGCGGGGCACTGGCTATGTTCCGAGCGGATCACAGCAAGACGGTGGCTTCAGCATCGCACCAGTAACGGCGACGGCTGTGGGTGGCATCGCGCGTTTCGATGCCTATTTTGCGCGTCTGCAGGACGCATTTGCCGGCTCGCTCTGCGGTGTCAGGTCGCCTGCTGCGGCACCCGGGCGGATCGTCGCCAATATCTGGATCGCATCCTCCGGCGCGATCTCGCGCGCCGATGTATTCGGACTGTCACAATATCCCGATAGTCGTGACCGCATCTCCGCAACCTTGCGGGGTATGCGCATCGACGAACCGCCTGCCGGCCTGCCGCAGCCTGTCACCATGGCAATCTTTCCGCCGAAGGCTGGCGACAAGGACGGCGACATAGCGGGGTGTCCAGGCGCCACGGATGGTCACAGCAACGGCGGATAGCGTGAGTTCTGACGTCTCTGACAAGCCCGCGGCCGGCATTTGCCGGAAGGTTTGCCGCCGATGACCGAAGCCGGCGCCAGACTGCTCCGCCAGACCTTCCTTGTCGGCTATGGCGATTTGAAAACGCGCCTGACCCAGCGGCTGGGCTCGGCCGAACTCGCCAGCGAAGCCCTGCAGGACACCTGGCTGCGGCTGGACGATGTCAAGCTGACTGCGCCGGTTGCGCAGCCGCGGCCTTATCTGCTCCGCGTGGCCTATCATCTCGCCCT
Organism: Pseudomonadota bacterium; assembly: GCA_023449855.1. Lineage (GTDB taxonomy): Bacteria > Pseudomonadota > Alphaproteobacteria > Rhizobiales > Xanthobacteraceae > Tardiphaga. The sequence continues at coordinate 31,566 of JAEXHR010000188.1, forward strand.
CAAGCGCCTGCGCCGGCAGCGCAGGACGGTGTCGCTGGACGATGCCACGGCGGCGCTCGATCTGGTCGATGACGGGCCGAGCGCAGAACATGTGGTGGCGTCCCGCGCCGAATTGCAGGATTTGCAGCGCGCGGTGCAGGAATTGCCCGCACGCCGGCGCGAAATCCTGCTAGCATCGCGACTCGACAATGTGCCGCTGCGCGTGCTTGCCGAACGGTTCGGCATTCCGCAGCGGCTGGTCGAGCGCGAATTGCGCCGCGCCGTCCTGCATTGCGCCGCCCGACTCGATCGCAAGGTGGTGCAGCGGTTCGGCCCGCGCGCGGCATCCTCGGCGGGCGAAACTTCAGAGACGGGCGAATGACGCTCGTTGGGACCATGAACGACAATCAGGATGCGATCCCGCCGGGGATGGCGGAAGACGGCTCGGCCGTGGATCGCGAAGCTTATGCCTGGGTCATGCGCTTCGCCTCCGGGCAGGCGGAGGAGGCCGATATTGCAGCGCTGAAGCGATGGTCGCAGCGCGATCCCGCTCATGCCGCAGCATTCAGGCGTATCAGCCGCACCTGGAAAAATCTCGGTGACGTGAAGCGCAATCCCGCGGCCGCGATTGCCGAAGCCGCGCGTCCCGTGCCCCTTCGCAGTATCGGCCGCCGCGCCTTTCTCGGCGGCGCCATCGCGGCCTCGGCGGCGGGCGTGGCCGTGCTGGCGGCCCGGCCTCCGCTGGATCTGTGGCCATCCGTCGCCGAGCTTGCGGCCGACTACCGGACTGCGACCGGCGAGCAGCGCCGTGTCGTGCTGGTAGACAGCACCGCCATCGAGATGAATACCCAGACCAGCATCGCGCTCCGGCCGGCGGGGGCGGGCGGCATCGATCTGATCGCGGGCGAGGCGACATTTGCGGCGGCAGAGCGCGCTGCGGGTGATCTCGTCGTTCATGCTGCTGAAGGGCGCATCGTGGCCCACAATGCGCGGTTCAATGTCCGCCATCAGCCGGCCGGGATCTGCGTCACTTGCCTTGAAGGCGAGGTGCGGGTCGAGCAGGGGGGGGCCGTTCTGCCGCTGTCGGCATCGCGCCAGGCGGTCTATTCGGCGCGCGGCATGAGCACCGCGGTCGCCGTTGAAACCAGCCAGGTGACGGCGTGGCTGGATGGCGTGGTGATCTTCCGGATGACCCCCGTGAGCGAGGCGATCGCCGAAGTCAACCGCTACCGCAGCGGCCGGATTATCCTGACCAACCAGGAGCTTGGCCGCCGCCTGTTCAGTGCGCGGCTGCGCATCGCCAATATAGGCCAGGCCGTTGTCCGGATCGAGCAGGTGTTCGGCGCCCGCGCCACCAGCCTGCCCGGCGGCATCGTCCTGCTCGGCTGAGCCTGCACGCGGAAAAATCAGAATTCTTTTCGGCCGGGCTGACGGTCCCGCGCGGCGGCGGGGATCAAGGGGATGGACGCCTGCGATCGTCGCCGGCGTGATTGCCTTGCCTTGGGAAGTCAGATGACCATCCGCATCTTTGCCGACCGCCGTTCCGCTCAGCTGTCCTCGATGCGATCAGGTCGGATGGGGCGTCAGGCGCTGCTGGCCGGCGTCAGCGCCATGGTGGTGGCGATTGCGACCAGCGATAGCGTCAGCGCCCGCCCGCTCAATGGCGGCAGCGGTGCCATGCCGGCCACGACGAATGCGGCGACGGGATCGATCGCTGCAGCCCAGGAGGCGGCCGCCGCGGTACGGCGAAGCCAGGACTCGCTGTTGCGTGCCAATCAGGCGATCCAGGCGCTGCGGGTCCAGCAGGCCGCTGCGGCTGCGGTGGCGCGCAGTGCCGCCAGTGCCGTGCCCAACGGTCTCGGCATCGGCGCGCTGAATCCCGTCACGGATCCACGGCTGTCCGCGCAGGATGCAACGGGCCTCAAGACCTGGGAGGGCGCTGCGCTGCCGACGGCGACGATCGCCGGTGATGGCCGCGTCGATGTCAATATCCGCCAGACCCAGAGCAATGCGATCCTGTCCTGGGACAGCTTCAATGTCGGCGCGCGCACCACGCTGACCTTCGACCAGCAGGGTAACAGCAACTGGGTGGCGCTGAACCGAGTGGTCGGCAACGGCGCCGCACCGAGTCGCATTCTCGGCAGCATCAAGGCCGATGGCACGGTGCTGGTGATCAACCGCAACGGCATCGTGTTCGGCGGCGGCGCGCAGATCAATGTCGGCTCGTTGATGGCATCGAGCCTCGATGTCGGCCCGGCCACGATGATCCCGTCCGGCGGTTCGAGCGCTGCGGCCACCACCATCGCCCAACGTAACCAGACCTTCCTGCAATACGGGCTGCTCGGTTATGCGGATTCAAAGCCGGGCGGCGATGTATCCACCTTCTCCGCACTGCAAGGCACCACCGGCCAGGGCGCAGTCAAGATCGAGGCCGGAGCGGCCATTGCTACCTCGCGCAGCGACGGCCTTTTGCTGTTCATGGCGCCGCAGGTGCTGAATGATGGCCATCTGTCCGCGCCGAAGGGGCAGGTGGTGCTTGCGGCGGGAACCGGCATCGAGCTCACGCGCGCGACCGGCGCCGCTGACAGCGCCAATCCGAATGTCCGCGGCGTTCTGGTCAAGGCGTTTGACTATCTCGGTGCGTCAAGCCCGATTTTCCAGGGCTTCTATGCCTGGAATAAATCGAACGGCCTGATCGAGGCGGCGCAGGGCAATATCACGCTGACCACGGCGGAGAATGGCAGCCGCAGCGTCAATGTCGGCGGCAATGTCACCCAAGTGCTGAAGCCCGGCGGCGCCATCACTAATGATGGCGTGCTGTCCTCCAGCACCAGCGTATCGCGCAACGGCTCCATCATCATCAATGGCGGCGATATTCGTCTGTCGTCGGGCAGCGTCATCTCCATCGGCGCGGATGCCGGCGCCGAGACCATTCCGCAGGATGCAGCCTCACTCGCTAATTTCAAGCCGTCAGATATCCGCATCGGTAGCGGCTCCGCGAATATCGAGATGCAGTCGGGCGCCTTGCTCTCGGCGCCGAGCGCCAATGTCACCTTTGGCGCTGCATCGGGCGCCACGGTCTCCGGGCAGAACAACACGACATCAGTGGTCACGTCCTCAATCTTCATCGACAAGGGCGCCACCATTGATATCGCCGGCCTCACCGATGTGCTGGTGCCTGCGTCGCGTAACGAAATCGTCATTGCGCCGGTGAAAGGCAACGAATTGCGCGATGCGCCGCTCTATCGCCTCGGCTTCCTCAATGGCGCCACGATCTATCTCGATCCGCGCCTGTCCGGCGTTCGTGACGACGGCGTGGCCTGGATCGGATCGCCGCTGATCGATGCCGCAAGCTATTACGCGCTGGCCGGTGTCGGCGCGACGGAACTGATGACCAACGGCGGCAACCTCACCCTTGGTGCTACCACCTATAATGCAACGACGACCGCCGGCGTAACGGGGCCGGTGTCCGGGGGCGCTGCGTCGAGCGTGGTGGTCAAGTCCGGCGCCGTCATCAACATGTCCGGCGGCTGGGTGCACTACGAGGCCGGCACGGTCCGCACCACACGGCTGATTTCGGCATCCGGCCGCATCGTCAATATCGGTCAGGCCAATCCGTCCGACATCTATGTCGGCATCGCCAACGGATTTGTGGTCGATCATGAGCGCTGGGGCGTGAAGGAGTTTTACACCAGCATCTTCGATCGCAATTCGCGCTACGAATCCGCCTATAGCGAAGGTCGCGATGCCGGCTCGCTGACGCTGAAAGCCGCGGCGGCCGTGCTCGACGCGTCGATCCATGGCGACGCCTATACCGGCGAGCGCCAGCGCGCTAATGCGAAGGCCGGCTCCGGCAAGCCCGTCGTCTATGGCGACAAGCGTGCGGTGCAAGGCGCCGCCAGCGAATTGCCGGTCGGCGGCATGCTGCTCGTGCAGATGGATTCCGGCGGCAGCAATGTCGCCATCGGCCATGATCCGGCGCCACTCGCCGATCGCGTGCTACCGCCGGAACGGCTCGAGACCTTCGTCCTGTCCGACCGGACGATTTCCGATGCCGGGCTCAGCCAGGTCGCGGTCTATAGCAGCGGATCGATCACCGTAGCGCCTAATGCGCGGGTGTCGCTCAATCCGGGCGGTGTGTTCGACGCTTTTGCCGGCCGCAATATTCGCATCGACGGCAACATTTCGGCTCCGGGCGGCAAGGTGTTGCTTGAAACTTATTACGGCGTCGGCTCGATCTTCAGGCCGATTGCAGCCAGCTCCGGCAGTTTCGACATCACTGTCGCCGGCGACATCTCCGTCGCGGGGCGCTGGGTCAATGATTTCGGACAGACTGAGTTCGATCCGCTCGGCAGCGCGTGGCTGAATGGCGGCACTATCTCCATGTATGTCGCCTCGCGTATCGTGAAGATCGACGGACCGGCCGGCGCCAGCGACTGGGGTCTGGTGAACTATGGCAGCCCCGGCAGCACGGCGACGGCGACCGATATCTCGGGCAGCATCCTGATCGGCAGCGATGCCAGGCTGAACCTCGCCGGCGGCGGGCGGATCGACCGCGCAGGCAAGCTGACCGCGACGGCCAAAGGCGGAAATCTCTCGCTGCGCAGCGACGCAGCTTATTTCCAGATCAGCAACGATCCCAACTACGACTATGGCCGCTTCCGCGTCGCCACCACGAGTTCGTCCACATCGCTTCCGGCCATCGTGATCAACCCTGATCGCATCAATGCGCGGATCGTGGTCGATCCGCGAGCCATCGAGGCCCACGGCTTCGGCGGCGGCGGCAGCTTCACGCTGGTGACGCCGGAGGTCGCTTTCGGCGACGGCATGCCGACCACCGGCACGCTGCTGCCATTTGACTTCTTCTCGTCGGCGGGGTTTGCGAACTACAATATCACCTCCTACAAGACCGATCTGAACCCAAGCCTCTTCAACAATGGCAAGGGCGGTTACGACGCGGTCCTGGCGACGCAGACGCTGACGGTGGCGGCGGGGCAGACGCTGCTGCTCACCCAATCAATGCTGCCCAGCCTGCTCGATGCCAATCAGATGGCGGCGTTACGCGCGCTCAAGACTGGTGGCGACCTGCGCTCTGTGCTGTCGCCGGTGATCCCGACGGAAGCATGGGACGCCAAGCCCGTGGCGCTCAATCTCGGCGGCCTGCTCGAACTGCATGTGGCGCCGGGCGGCCGCATCCTCGGTGCTGCTGGCAGCAGCCTGACGGTTCCGAAACTTTTCAACGAAGGCAGCATCCGCTTGCCGGGCGGCACCATCACCCAGCTACTCGTATTGCCGAGCATGTATGCGGGCGGCTTCAACAACACACCGGCCAATGATGGTGCGGTGCATGCGCTGTCGGAGATTTTCAGCGTCGGCAGCGACGGGCTGATCGATCCCAACGGGCTCAACGCCAAGGGGCTGAAGGCGCCGACCGGGCGGGTGCTGACCAATCAGGAAGTCGCCGGCGACCAGTTCAACAATTTCAAGCGCGCGATTTATCTGCTCGGCCTGCTGGATGCCGATCAGGGCATCGTGCTCGCGCCCGGCAGCGTCACCGATCTGTCGGGCACGGCGATCTCCAATCCACGCGCCACGGGGCCGGACAGGTCGCCGCTCGTCACCGGCCGCATCGTCGGCGGCGGCACAGTCGCATCGCCAGCGGGGTCGCAGGCGGGCATTTCGCTGTTCTACGAACAGCGTGGCTCCATCTTCGCCGCGGCAAAGGTGGCGGGGTGGCGGCTCCCGGAGACCATCGTTGCGCAGCCGGGATCGATGCTCGATCTGTCGGGCGCCGCGGCGACATTCGAGACGCTCGCAGGTGGCAGCAATATGTTCGTGCGGGGCGACCGCATGGACGTGCCGATGTGGAGCGATGCCGGCATGCTGATGGCCGGCAATGGCGCCATTCTCGGCGGCGCCGATATCCGAGCGATGGGCGGCGCGGCACAGGCCAATGGCGGCACGCTGGCAATGCTCGATCCGTTGCTGGCGCAGCACGATCCGGCGGTGCCGGCGCTCAATGTGATCTCCGCCGATATGATCGCGCATGCGGGCTTCGATACGCTGACCGCGATCAGCAGCGTGGGCTCTCTCGGCAATGCCAGCGTGGCGTTGCGGCGCGGCTTCATCCTGCAGGGCCGGTCCTACAATGGTCTGATCGGTATCGCCGCCGATGCCGATCCGCTGCTGCCTGTGATGCGCAGCACCGGCCGTCTCGAGATCGCCACGCCTTATATCGGCATCACCAGCGCCATCGACACGATCACCAATCCGAATGTCGGCATCGTCGGCAGCGGCAGCATCGTGCTGAAAGCGGAGCAAATCGATATCACCGGCGCGGTGCTGTTCGATCGTTCGGTGGCGTCTGCAGTGCTGCAGGTGAGCGGCGATATCCGCCTCACCGGCGTGCAGCAATGGCAGCGCACTTATGTGCCGTCCTTCGTGCCGTCGGCCTATACGCTGCAGGGCGCGCTGGCGGTCAATGGCGATCTCAGCTTCATTGCGGGGCAGGTCTATCCGTCCACCGGCAGCAGCTTTGTGATCAGTTCCACTGCGGCGAACGGCACGATTTCCTTCGCGCGATCCGGCACGGAAACGCCGCCAAATCCTTATTCCGCCGGCGGAAATCTTGCGATCTATGCAGCAAACCTGCGGCAGGGTGGCATCATTCGCGTGCCGTTCGGCACCCTGACCCTCGGCGGCAACGCCGCCTATACGAAGACTGTCGGCAGCACCGTCACGACTTTCGCACCGGCGACGCAGAATGTGACGCTGCTGGACGGTAGTATCACCGGCGTCTCGGCTGGCGGGTTGATCATTCCCTACGGCGTCACCACCGACCAGAAGGAATGGTACTTTGCGCCGACCAGCTTGGAGGCCCTGAGCGGTCCGCCGGTCAAGGTGATGCAGATCGCCGGCGCCAGCATTGCGATCAAGGCCGGGGCGACCGTCGATCTGTCCGGCGGTGGGGATGTCTATGCCTATGAGTTTATCCCGGGCACCGGCGGTTCGCGCGATGTGTTGGATCGCTTCAATGCCGACCAGTATAGCGGCAACAAGGGCTATCAATATGCCGATGGGCGGCAGGTCTATGCCATCGTGCCAGGCCTCGCGGCGCCGGCGGCGCTGTACGACCCGCTCTATTCCGCCGACTATGGCAATCTGTATTCCGCGTCGGCGGCCGGTCGCCGCGTCTGGCTCGAGGCGGCGCCAGGGTTGGCTACGGGCTGGCACACGCTGCTGCCGGCGAAATATGCCATGCTGCCCGGCGGCATGCGCGTGGTGGAGCAATCCGCCAATAGCGCAATGCGCAGTTTCGCTGCCCGGACCGCTGATGGAACGATACTGGTATCCGGCCATTATGGCGACGCCTTTGCAAATACGTCGCTAGCCGACCAAAAGATTTTCACCGTTCAGACACAAGACACCTTCCGCCAATATTCCCGCATCGCGATCACCTCAGGCGATGCCATTGCGCGGAGTCTTGCGGCAAGCTCGAGTGCTTTGACCCCACGTCTCGCCGTCGATGCGGCGCGCCTGGTGCTCAATCCCGTCAATGCGCTGACAATCGATGCGACATTGTCGGCATCGGCAGCGGCGGGCGGCCGTGGCTCACAGGTCGATATCGGTGGACGGCATTTCAGCATCGTCTCCCATCTGTCGGATGCGCCTGCCAACGGCACGATCCGCATCACGGCGGACAGCCTGACGCGGATGAATGCCGGCAGCCTCCTGATCGGCGGCATCCGCACCGACAATGCCGACGGCACTACTAGCCTCAACATTACCGCGCAGATCATCCTGGTCGCCAACGATGCCGCGCATCCGCTTTCGGCACCGGAAATCGTGCTCGCGGTCGATGACCAGATCACCGGCACCGCGCAATCGCGCATCACGCTGATGGACGGCGCCACGCTGATCGCGACCGGCACGCTGGCCGACCGGCGTGATGGCAACTATGTCATCGACGGTCGTGTCACTAGCGCCGTCGTCAATTTCAACACGCGCTACTTCAATCCACTGGTGACCGCGGAAGGCGCGCTTGTGCGCGTCGCCAACGGGCCGGAGCGGCTGGTGTCGCGGCTCAAGGACGCGCAGACCCCGGTGGGGCCAGCAGCCGCGCTTGTGGTCGGCAATATCATTGCGAAGGGCGAGGTGATCGGCTTCGATACGTCGGGCACAATCACGCTGCCGGGCAGCGCCGCATTGCAGGCGAGATCGATCTCTCTCGGCGCGCCGAAGATCGCTTTCACCGCCGGCAGCGCGGCGACAGGTACGGTGATCATCACGCCGCAATTGCAGGCGGTGCTGGCGCAAGGCGAGCGGCTGACATTGCATGCGCAGTCCACCATCGGCTTCGACGATGGTGCCTATCGCTTCGATGCGATCAATCTCGACGCGCAGAATATCGTAGCGCTGCAAGGCGGGCAGGTGAGTATCAGTGCCGAGCACCTCGGTCTCGGCAACAGCAGTGGCACGACGGGCACGCCCACCGGCGGCAGCGGTGCGCTGCAGATCGCGGCTCAGGACATCACTTTTGGCGCTGGTGTGAGCGCGACATCTGGTTTCGGCAGCCTGCGCCTCGCGGCGACCAATGGCGTCTTCGGCACAGGCAAGGGCGGCGGGCTGGATGTCGGCGCGGCGGGCTTCACCATCGTCACGCCCTATATCGGCGACCGGGCGCTGACGGCGACGGGCACCGAGCAAGCCACGGATTTTACACTCAGAAGCACCGGCACGCTCGTCATCACCGATGCTGGCCTGCCGCATGGGCAGACCAAGGCGCTGGCCGGCATTCCAGGCTCGTCACTCAGCATCGACGGCGGCGACATCGCGGTGTCGGGCACCCATCTCCGCGCGACCGCGGGCACGCTGGCGCTGCGCGCGACGGGCAGCATCGCGCTATCGAACGGCGCGCTCCTGGAGACGCCGGGCTATGAGAAGACCTTTGGCGACAGCGCAGACAGTATCACGCGCGCATCGCCGGGTGGTGCACTGACGCTGATGGCGCAAGGAAGCGTCGGCATCAGCCTTGGCAACGCCACGCTTTCGGTGGGCGGCCAGGGCATCGGAGGCACGCTGACGCTATCGACGCCGAATGGTGTGACCGATCTCGCGAACGCCGTGCTGATCGGCGCCGGCAGCAATGGCGGTGGCGTGTTTGCGCTCGATACGGCCGGGGCGGTCGATCTCTTCGCGCTCAACAACCGTGTCGGCACGCTCGGCTTCACCGGCGGCTTCGACCTGCGCACACGCAACGGCGATATCGTGCTGGCGGCCGGGCAGGTGTTGCGCTCGGGCGCGGTGACGCTGACGGCCGATGGCGGCCATGTGGTCATCGGCGGCAGCATCGATACGTCCGGCGTCAATGGCGGCGATATCGCGCTTTACGGTATGCGCGGCGTTTCGCTGCTTGCGAGCGCGCGGCTCGATGCTAGCGCTGCCGGCTATGCCGCCGACGATACGCGCCAGGCCAAGGCCGGCAATGTCACCCTCGGCACCGATTTCATCCCAGGTACGGCGGTCACCCAAACCGATGGCAGCATCACCGGGAGCAGCGGCACCATCCGCGTGGCGGCAGATGCGCGCATCGATGTGGCGGCGAAGCGGCCGGGCGAGCGGCTGGTGCGCATCCTGCGCAATGGCACCGTCTACTATCAGGTCGCGTCCGCTGATCAGGGCGGCGTGGTCAGTTTGCGCGCGCCGGTCGTCGGCAACACGGTCGATGTCAAAGTGGAGTCCGCGGCCAGCGTGGTCGGTGCCCGAGCCGTGGAGCTTGAGGGCTTCAAGCGCTGGGATCTCGCGGCTGTCGCCGCCAGCGGTCTGTATAGCGGCGTCACCAATGTCGGTGGCACTATCGGTCTCGACGTGGCGGCCGGCCTCGACACCGCCAAGGCTGATGGCACCTTTACCACAGTGGCAGGTCTGAATTTCCTCGGCGACTATGGCATCGGCACCGTGGCAAAATTCACGCGCGATTTCGATATCGCCGCGGTCTATGCCGATCTCGGTGGCCTTTCAGCACTGCCGACTTTCCGCGCGCGGCCGGGCGTCGATCTCGTCCATAGCGGCGACATCCAGCTCAATTCGAACTGGAATCTCGGCGCCGGCAGCGTCAATGTCACGGCGGCACTTGCTGCCGGTGTGATGCGCACAGACGCGCTTACCGGCCGCGCTTATGTGGTGGCTGGCCGCGAAGGCGAATTGCTCGCGAACTACACAACGATGACCCATCGCACCGGCGGGCGGATCACCGGTGCGGCGCCAGCGGTGAATTTGCGCGCTGGCGGCCATTTGCGCATCAAGGGCAGCATCACCGACGGCTTCTTCCAGTTCCGCGATCAGTACGACCCGACCTATCAGGGCGCGTTGAATGGCATCGCCAGCGATATGATGCTGCAGTTGCTCGGCGGCGATCCCTATGATCCCGCATTTCCCTATGTGGACTGGCTGACCTACACAACCGCGGCCAATCCATTCATCAATTTCGAAACACGCTTCTTCGACAGCCTGAACTACAATGGTGAGGCGATCGATCAACTGGTCGCTTCTGGCGGCGGCGGAGGGAGTGGCGGCGGACCGGTGCCCTATGTTCCCTACAATGCGCTCGGCAATTCCGCGGCGGCACAGAGTTCGGGGCCTGGCGGTGTCGGCGATGCGCTGGCGAGCGCCGTGGTATTTCCGCGCCTGCCGGACGGCCGCACCGCAGGATCATCCACCTATCGCCTGATCGCCGGAGCAGCGCTCGGCAGCGCCGATCCGATGCGTCTCTCCGGGACCGGTATCGGCAGTCTATCCGTCGATGGGCCGAAGCCGGTCAATCTGGTGGTCAACAATGCGAGCCTGCCCGGACGCTTTTTGATCGAGCTCTACAACTGGAGTGACTTTGGTCAGACCGGCGATACATTCGTGGCCGGCGAAAGCGATTTCGCCGACTACCTAAAAAACCTGTTTCCGAATGCCACCGACGATACGGCCATCTCGCTGCCCTATGCGACGGCCATTCCGGCGCCGCTGCAGGCCTTCATCAGTACAACATTGGCGGCGAACCCCAACGCGCCGATCAAGCTCTGGCAGCCGCAAAGGCCGGCCTGGTATCCGAACTATCGCGAAGTCACCATGACGGTCGGCTTGTTCTCGCAGTTCCTGGCGCAGAATCCGAATGGGTTTGCCAGCGGCGCGGGCAGTTCTGGCGGCGGCACCGCCACCATTCCGCTGATCCGGCAGACCATGATCCGCACCGGCGACGGCAGCATCAGCATGGCTGCTGCGGCCGATCTCGATCTGCGCGGCTCGCCGGCGCCGGTCTATCTCAATCGTAACGGCACGATCGGCTCGGCACCGACGCTCAACGCTGCGGGAACGAGCAATCAGGCGCAGCAGCTCGGCGGGCCGGCGATCTATACGGCGGGCCATATCGCGGATACTACGTCGCGGACCCTGACCGATCCGGTCACGGGCCGGGCCGTCAGCATCGATCCCGCAACTTTCCTGCCCGCGGCCAGCGTCTTCGCGGCACCGCTGCGCTACGATTACGGCAAGACCGGACAGTCGCAATCATCCGATCTCGGCGTCGTGCTGGCCGACGCAGTGCTGCTGGAGGGCGGTGGCGACCTGCGTATCAGTGCCGGCCGCGACGTGCTCGGCCGCCGCGATCGCGCGCTGCAATGGACGGCGACGGGGCCGCGTATTGCGGCCGCTGGCTCGAGCGACCAGCCCTGGCGCATTGGCAGCATCGGCGATGCGACCTTCGCCGCGATCAATCCTCAGCTATTCCGCGAAGGCCTTGCCGTGCTCGGCGGCGGCAATCTTGTGATCGCGGCAGGACGCGACGTGTCCGATATCTCCACTATCGTCGATACGTCCATGGTCACTGCGACGGCGTTGCCGGACGGCAGCACCAGCACCCGCGCGCTGCTGAGCTTCGGCGGCGGCAATCTCATGCTGGATGCCGGCCGCGACATTCTCGGCGGGCGGATCGATGTGGCGTCGGGGACGGCAAAGCTCGACGCCGGGCGCCATGTCGCTGACGCCGTATCCATCATCACCGGTGTGAAGAACGAGACCTATTACGACACCGGCAATGTCCAGCGCATCCGCTATGTCTATAACTTGCTGGCCGATCAGCTTCGCCTCCGCGTGGCCGACGCGACCATCGGCATCGCGGCCGGAGGCTCCATCACGCTGCAGGGGATTGCTGCGCTCGGCGGGTCGCCGCTCAGCGCCGGCAACAGCACGCCGGCCGTGCGCACGGCCATCGATAATATCTACGGCTTCTATTCGCCCTATAGCGGCCTCGATTTGCTTTCCAATGGCGGCATCACCATCACCAATGACGGTCAGGTATCCGGCGGACAGATCCTGTTCAACGATCTGCTGGCGGTCACCTCCGTGGAAGGCAAGCGCGATACGGCCATCTATCCAGGCTCGCTGACCGTGGCCTCCATCGCGGGCGATGTCGGCCTGCGCGCGGGTGGTGCCAATGTGGCCCGCACCATCGTGATGGCACCGAGCACCCATGGGCAGTTGCAGATCCTGGCGGGCGGCCATATCGCGCCCACCAATATCGCCATGCTGGACAGCGATCCCGGCCAGTTGCCGGGTCTGTTCTCGACCTATTTGAACAGCGACAACAAGATCAGCGGCGGCATCCGCTTCGATTTCCCGGTGGTCTATTCGACCACGTCGGATTATGCGCTCGGCCTGCTGCACAACCAGATCGCCACCCATGGCGGCGATCCGCAGCCCGCCTATGTCTTCGCCGGGAGAGACATCGGCACGGCGGCGCAGGGGCTGACGTTGTCGGTGCCGAAACAGGCGCGGGTCAGTGCCGGCCGCGACATCGTCAACATGATGTTCTTCGGCCAGAATCTCGACAAGGCCGACATCACCCGCATCACCGCCGGCCGCGACATCACCGCGACCACCAGGCTGGCGCAGCCGCAGACCTCGATCATCGTCGAGCCGTTCGGCTATCAGAGCGTGTTCGGCGCGCCGCTGCCGGCACTGCAGGGCAATATGATCATGCTCGGCGGCCCCGGCGACCTGTTCGTGGAATCCGGACGCCATCTCGGCCCGTTCCTGAATTCGGCAGTAAGCCTCGATTACTTGCCGCGCGTGCCCAACGTGTTTGCCGCGGTGACCGACCTGCGCACATTCGGCGGCGGCATCCTGTCGGTGGGCAATCAGCGCAATCCCTATCTCGCGCCCGAGGGCGCCGATATCCATGTGATGTTCGGCACCGGTAAGGGCGCGGACTTCGATGGACTGCGCGAGGCCTATGTGAAGCCAGGCAGCGACGCTCATGCGTTCGGCGGCTATGGTGAGCGGCTGGTGCAATGGATGCAGCAGCACGCGGCGGCGGCACTGCAGGACCGTTATGGCCGCGACCATGTCAGCGCGGACGAGGCCTATGCGGTGTTCGTCATGCTGCCGCAGTTGCGGCAGCGTGAATTCCTGGTGAAGGATGTGTATTTCAACGAACTCGCGTCCACCGCCGATCCGAAGAGCCCGTCCTACCTGAAATATTCGCGCGGCTATGCGGCGGTCAACACGCTGTTCCCGTCGTCCCTCGGCTATACCGCCAACGCCCTCGAAGGTGGTGCGGGCGACAATGCCCGTATCGCCACTGGCGATCTGGACCTGCGCCTTGCGGCCATCGAAACCATGTTCGGCGGCGACGTCAGCATTCTCGGCCCGGGCGGGCGCGTGGTGGCCGGCTCCGCCGTGGCCACCAGCCAGCAGATTGCGCGGCGTGCCTATGAAGGCGGTCGGTTACATGCGGGCGGCGCGCCGTATTCCGATGTGCCGACGGTGATGCGCAGCATTCCCGCCGGCTACGAAGGCGTGCTGACCCTGCGCGGCGGCGATATCTTCAGCTTCGCCAATGGCGATGTGCTACTCAACCAGAGCCGAGTGTTCACCCAGCAGGGCGGCGACATCAAGATGTGGTCGTCCAATGGTGACCTCAATGCCGGGCAGGGGCCGAAGACCAGCGTCAATTTCCCGCCCATCGTTGCCCACAGCGACCAGAATGCAGTCGTGACGGTGGATGTGCTGGGCGGCGTCACCGGCGCGGGCATCGCGGCGCTGAAATCGACGCCCGATGCGCCGGATGCCGATGTCTATCTGATTGCGCCGCGCGGCAAGGTGGATGCGGGCGATGCAGGCGTGCGCGTTTCGGGGAATCTGTCGGTCGCAGCTCTCGTCGTCATCAACGCCGATAATTTCAAAGTCGGCGGCGCTGCGACCGGCGTACCGATGGTAGCTGCGCCGAATGTGTCAGGCCTGTCGGCGGCGACGAATGCCAACACGGCCACACAGCAGACGGGAGTCCCGGGACAGGGTAACGCCAATGCGGTGCCTTCGGTCATCATTGTCGAAGTGCTGGGCTATGGCGGCGGCGAGCCGGAGGCGCCCCAGCGCGACGAGCGGGAGCGGCGCCGGCAACAGGAAGATAGCCGCAAGCAGGATCCCAACAGTCGCATCCAGATCGTCGGTGCGGGCGTAGACTCAGAAGAAGAAGCGCTACAGTTGGCTGATGAGAGAGCAGAGCAGATTGGCCGGTAGCGATAGGCGCAGTTTGAAGTCTACTTCCGGATGAGCCGGACTTCTCTTGGAAAGCTTGGTTGTAACAGATCAACGTCCGCATATTGGCGCAAAGCGGACGTTTGACCGCGGCAAGCGAGGTCGTGGAGGACCATCGGCGTGTAGGACTCACCTTCCGCGTCCGTCCGGTCGCGTTCCTGCGTGATGTACTCGGCGCGAAGCATATCGCCATCTGTATGGAAGCTATGTCGGCTCGCGACGGCAATTGGCTTACGGCGGCAGACATTGTTCTCGTCCGTCAGCAGCCGGTATCTGCAAAGGGGGCGTTCATAACGATCGACGATGAAATCGGTGTGGCCAATCTTGTAATCTGGCCGTCGCTGTATGAAAGCGAGCGCCGGATCATCCTTGGGGAATCGATGATTGCCATTCAGAGTCTTATCCAGCGGGAAGGGGGAGATCGTGCAACTAGCGGCGCGGCAATTGACCGACATGTCGCAGGTATTGCAGGCGTCGGCGAGCCCGACCAAAACTTCCCGCTTCCTCACGGCCACGGCGAAGAACTCCAGCAGGGCGGCTCAACCGACGTGCGTGGCCGACCACCGAAGGGACTCGGGACGCACAACGTCTATATAGCCGATCTACATATCGACCGCCTGCGGCTAAAACCACGGAATTGCCGGTAGAAATTTCGCAACGTGCAGAGTCTAAAAATTTTCGCAAGTACGAGCAGCTACTGCGATTATGATTGTTCGTTCTTGCGGATAGTTGCGATCATCTCCTCCGCACACCGAACCATTGGCTCACGTTCGATCGCGTCGTCAGGCAGAGTTTTTACCTTTGCCAAGTAGTGTTCCCACACTTCCAATGAATCGAGCGGGCCTGGCGCATCCAACATACTGTAAAATCTCACTAGATACTCCTGGTGCTGATTCCGCGTAACCAACCGAAATTGGTTACGATCATGGTTCCGGCAAGTTCGAGACTTCCGCAGGCTTAATTTCTCGACCCGCAATGACCTACGGCGGTCAAAGACGTTTGATGTTGCCGCATTTCGTGACGCAATGCAGAGTCCGAAAACTCACTCGTCACAAGAGTGCTAAATCCCACCAAGGAGCCGCTCTTGAATTCGTTCGGCGGAGCGTTGGTCTGCGTCGGCATCCGAGAATAAGTGTCCATATACGTCGTACGTTAATTGGATTGTGCTATGTCCCGTCAATGTTTGGATTCGTTTTGGGTTCTTGCCTTCCTCGATCCATAAACTTGCGCACGCATGTCGTAGGGCGTGCATACCGTACTTCGGGAAAATTCGAGCTATTGGCTCGCCGTTCTTGTCTGTAACCATTTCCGTAAGTGTGATTCCTGCGGCGACTTGAATCGGACCGAAACCACGATCCAATAGGTTGGCATGGCTCTCGACCTTGCCAATGCCGTTGGGGAAGGCGAGGCCTAGGTCGCCGCGCGGGCATGCCAGTTTCCACTCGCGCAACGCATTGAGCGCAATAGGGGCTATCGGGATGGAGCGATAAGCGGATTTAGACTTCAGTTTTCCGATGATATGGGAGGCATCCGCGCGCTGCGTAACGCTGATCTGCTTGCCATCGAAGTCGATGTCAGCCCATCTGAGGCCACGGAGCTCGCTGGCGCGTAACCCGCAAAAGATTGCCGTTAAAATCAGCGGGCGCCATCTATGTGTGGCGCCTTCAACGATGGCCTTCAGCTCGGCTTTGGTCGGTATTTCGGGGCGGGGATCGTCACGCTCTGGAAGGTCCAACTCGATCCCGACGGTCGGTGCTGTGGCAGCAAGGCCGCGTCTACGCGCCTCCTTGAAAATTGCGCCCAGAGATCGAACGACCCGCTTCACCATTTCGGGCGATCGTCCGGCGCAACAGATCTCGATCTCGAAGATCTTGCAAAAGCGACACTTCGGGCTGCGATCAATAATGTACCGGACGATTGCCACATCGCAACGCGTCTCATGATCGCGAGCTACGCCGAGAAGATCGATTCTCCTACGACGGTTATTCAGGCTCTTGATGGTCATCTGCCGCTCGATGGCTTTGAGCGTGAACATCAAAGGTTGGCGATCGCTCATGCGAACGAACGTCCGCACCGCCAACGAAACATTAAATACTTTGAGAATCTGCCGGCACGCTTGAGAAGCCAACGAGGCATCGCGCGAGCTTACGCGAGTGTGCTTCTGGAAGTCGGCAATCTAGCGGACGCCGCGCGCCTACTTCGGCGTCTCCATGCTGAGGATCCGACGGACGCCTTCATCACCCTGCGCTTGCTTCAGGCTCTGGATCAGATCCACGACATTCGCGGTGTTGCGGCATTGCTTGCTTCGCTAGATATATCGCGCATGGTCGGCTCACCAGAATACGTCATGGCGATCGCCCAGCGGGTATCGCGCGCCAGCCGTCCAGAAATAGCGTATCCGGTCGCGTATGACCTAGTGCGCCGCCATTCGAACAATGCCAGCGTTGTTCTCGGATATGCGGGTCTGGGTCTGATGCTTGACGCAACTCCGGTGTTTACTGCTTCGGCTGTTGCGATTGGATGCTATGTGGCAATCGAAGCATCGGACGGGCAGCGGCAGGAATTTGTGCTCGACGAGGGCAGTGACTTCTTCGGTATACGCGTTCTTTCACCGACTTCGGGCATGGCAACGCGTGTTCTTGGAAAGCGTCGAGGCGATGTAATAGAGATTCCCAAACTCGGACTGGACCAAGCGGAAAGTTGGACAATTACCGGCGTCGCCAGCAAGTTTCTGCATCTCCATCATCGTGTTCTTGAGGAATTCGAGACGCGTTTCCCAGACAATCCTGGCATCGCTCGCTTCACATCAGGCGAAGATAATATTGAAACGATACTCGACGTGGTGCGGCGTGGAGCCGAGCAGAATGTCGAGCGCGTTCGTCTCTATCAGGAGAAAAGTATACCGCTCGCTATTGCGGCGCGGGGCCAGGGCGGAGATGTCGTAGGTTTTGCTCAATATGTTCTACAGAATGGCGGGAATGTCGTCACCTGCGTCGGCAGTGGCCCTGAGCGTGACCGGGCTCACCTAGTGTCCCATCGGTACCGAGGGAAAGGCGCCGTACTTGACGCCTACACGGCGTGGACTGCTGCTGAAATTGGTGTGCTCTCTCCGCTCAGCGCATATTTCGGATCCTTACGCACACCGAGGTCAACGATCGATATGATCGATCGCATGATCCACCGCGCAGACGACGGCCGAGGCCGGGAGCAGATGACGCTCTCTTACCGCGATGGGCAGTTTTACAGGGATGTGATCACCACCGAATTTCGTGATCGGCAGATTGCCGCTCTCAAGGATATTCGTACCGCCATCGAGGCAGAGTGCGAAGTCGTTCCCGTTATCGTTCCGGACCAGCTTTCGGAGCCTGCAGAGATGATGTTGAGTGTCGGCGGCAGCAGATTTCTCGATGCCGCATTCCTTGCCGCCGACACCGGCTCAGTTCTGCTTTCCGACGATCTCAGGTATCGCGACTTTTCTGCATTGGCCGTGCAATCTGAGGCCATCTGGCTTCAGGTCGCGCTGGCAGCCGCATGTGACAACAAGAAACTCACTTTTATGGAGTACGCCAAAGCTGTAGGAGGACTCGCGGCACGCGGCCACGAACATATCGCTCTTACAGGGCCGTTGCTTTACGCAATTGTCCGCCAAGATGCGGATGGGTTTCCATTACTGCGCGCATCATTGCGATTTCTGGCTGGTCCAAAAGCTGAAATGCAATCGCATTTCTCCGTGTTCGCAGATTTTCTAAGTTTGTTGTGGCCGCCGACACGTGATTTCCCGATACCCAAAGCCCAAGCCGTGACGGGTCTCGCAATGAATGCGATGCTCGTACACAGAAAAGCTGATTGGGTCTCGACGCTAACGGCGATAATCTCCCGCAGCGGCAGTGGACGTAACGTAGGGTTCGCGCGCTATCTGAGGGAATGGCTCGACGGGCACTTCATCAAGGCCAACGATTTAGCGCGCCGAGAGCTGTCCAGAGATCGGAGCAGGGTCAAGAAGAGACCCAAGGATTGAAGCATATATCAGCGTGTCGTGGTGGGGGTACGCGATCGTGGGCGAGGTTGCCTCGACTATAGCTTCACCGCTGGCTGTCGGATTCCCGAGGGATCATGATCGTGTTGATATTCGAACCGTTGGTCGTCGGCGGCGAAATGAATTGCGTAATCATCGACCGCTAAGAAATCACGACTGCGACGGTCGATAGTTACGTTTCGGTCATTGCTGTTTTTGAGCACAATCCACGAACATCCATGTTGCGCCCGTGTTGCATGAAATGGTCGGGACTAAACGGGAAAGCCTGAAATTTAAGGGGGTTAAAGAAAACAGGACGCAACGCGCAAATCGTCAAAAGAACGAACGTGGTCCGGCGGCAAGGGGCTGATATCGTGAGATAATTTGTGGCGATCCCAGCAGGACTCGAACCTGCAACCCGCGGAGTAGAAATCCGCTACTCTATCCAGTTGAGCTATGGGACCGTTGGGGCGTTCATAGCATGCCCTTATGAAAAATCAGCCCCCGGGCCAAGCCTGTTCCGAACCGTTTTCCCCGTGGATACGACATAAGGGCGGCGAGGTGGCTTTGCCATTTCCGTGACCGGTCTTCATCATGTGTCGGGCGACGCCCTGCGCATGGCGTTCTGGATGCGATCCCGTCGTCCGCGGGCCATCGTCCAGAACCGGCCCAGGCCATCAGTCCGTCACCAATTTGCGCAAATCTGGGCGCCGAGCGGCGTTCGTCCGTGCAGGGGAGTCTACCATGAAGGGTTTGGTTCGCGCCGTCACCGTCTGCGCCGCGCTGGCGTTTGGGCTTGGTTCGGCCGGCGCCGCTGACAAGGCCTTCCGCCGCGACGAACTGGCCGACCGCGCGATCAAGCTCGAGGCCCAGATCAAGAGCGAGGCCGGGCCGGTCGCAAAATCTGCGGCGGCGCTGCGCACCGATGCGGATGTCGCCTTCAGGCGCTCCGACATGCGCGGCGGGCTGCAGATCCTCGGCCAGATCGTGGCGATCGCGCCCGAGGACGGCGCCAACTGGCTGCGTCTCGCCAAAACCGTCGCCCAGATCCGCCCGGCCAATAGTTCCGAAGGGACGTTCCTCAACGAACGCGCGGCGACGGCCGCCTATATGGCCTATCAGCGCGCCGCCAATGCCGGAGAGGAGGCCGAGGCTTTGGCCGTGCTCGGTCGCGCCATGGCTGAGCGCAAGCTGTATCGGCCGGCGCTGGATGCGCTGCGCCTGTCGCTCGATCTGCGCGAGGTCGCGGACGTTCGCGAGCAATATGAGAAAATGCGCGGCGATCACGGTTTCCGGCTGCTCGATTACAGCGTCGATTCCGATTCGGTCTCGCCGCGGGCCTGTTTCCAGTTCTCCGAGGACCTCGCCAAACGCGTCGATTTCGCGCCGTTCCTGGCGCTGGCCGGCAATGACAAGCCGGCGCTGTCCGCCGAGGACAGGCAGCTCTGCGTCGAGGGCCTCAAACATGGCGAGCGCTACAACATCAATCTGCGTGCCGGCCTGCCGTCCACGGTGAAGGAAAGCCTGCCGAAATCGGCGGAATTCAACATCTATGTGCGCGACCGCAAGCCGTTCGTACGCTTCACCGGCCGCGCCTATGTGCTGCCGCGGACGGGCCAGAAGGGTATCCCGCTGGTATCGGTGAACACCCAGGCCGTGGACATCAAGGTGTTCCGGATCGGCGACCGCAACCTGATCAATACGGTCATCGGCAGCGATTTCCAGACCTCGCTGAGCAAATATCAGCTCGACACGCTGGGCGATGAACGCGGACAAAAGGTCTGGAACGGCGAACTCGCCACCGAGACCCGGCTGAACGAGGACGTGACCACCGCATTCCCGGTGGATCAGGCCATCGGCGAGCTGCAGCCCGGCGTCTATGTGATGACGGCGGCGGCCAAGGGGCCGGGGGCGTCCCGCAATGACGACGATGACGGTTCACTGGCGACCCAGTGGTTCATCGTGTCCGATCTCGGACTCACCGCCTTTTCGGGCAATGACGGCATCCATGTCTTCGTCAATTCGCTCGCTTCCACCGAGCCGATGGCGAAAGCCGACGTCCGGCTGATCGCGCGCAACAACGAAATTCTGGCGACGAAGAAAACCGACGATGCAGGCCATGTGCTGTTCGAGGCCGGCCTCGCCAAGGGCGATGGCGGTCTGTCGCCGGCGCTGCTCACGGTGACCGGCGAGAAGGCTGATTATGCCTTCCTGAGCCTCAAGTCGAACGCCTTCGATCTGTCCGACCGTGGCGTCTCCGGCCGTCCGGTTCCGGCCGGGGCCGACGCCTTCGTCTATGCCGAACGCGGCGTCTATCGCGCCGGCGAGACGGTCTATCTCACCGCGCTGCTGCGCGACGGGCAGGGCAATGCCGTCACGGCCGGGCCGATGACGCTGGTGATCGAACGCCCCGATGGTGTCGAGTTCCGGCGCGCGGTTTTGCAAGATCAGGGAGCAGGCGGGCGCAGTCTGACGCTGCCGCTGAATTCGGCGGTTCCAACCGGCACCTGGCGTGTCCGCGCCTTCACCGATCCGAAGGCTCCGGCGGTCGGCGAGACCACCTTCATGGTCGAGGATTACGTCGCTGATCGGATCGAATTTGATATATCTTCCAAGGACAAGCAGATAAAATCTGATGCTCCTGTAGAACTTAAGGTCGACGGCCGTTTCCTGTATGGCGCGCCGGCTTCCGGCCTCGGCCTGGAAGGCGACCTGCTGGTGGTCACGGCGGCCGAACGTCCGGGCTATCCCGGCTATCAGTTCGGCCTCGCCGATGAGGGCTTGACCAGCAACGAGCGCACGGCGATCGAGGATCTGCCCGAGGCGGATGCCAACGGTTCCGCGACATTCCCGGTCAGCCTGCCGGCGACGACGGCGTCCGGGACCCGGCCGCAGGAAGCGCAGATCTTCATCCGCATGACCGAGACCGGCGGCCGCGCCGTCGAGCGCAAGCTGGTGCTGCCGGTCGCGCCGAAAGCCCCGATGATCGGCGTGAAACCGCTGTTCAAGGACAAGAGCGTCGCTGAGGGCGACAATGCCGCTTTCGATGTGGTGGTCGTGTCGCCGGACGGCGCTGCGCAGGCGCGTGGCGGGCTGCGCTACGAGCTCCTTAAAATCGAGTCGCGCTATCAATGGTACCGGCAAAATTCGTCCTGGGATTACGAGCCGATCAAATCGACCAGGCGCGTTGCCGACGGCGATCTCGTCGTCGCGGCTGACAAGCCGACGCGGATTTCGCTGCAGCCGCAGCCGGGGCGTTATCGGCTGGATGTGAAGGCCAATGAGGCGGACGGGCCGGTGACGTCGCTGCAATTCGATGTCGGCTGGTATTCGGACGGCAGCGCCGACACGCCGGATTTGCTCGAAACATCCATCGACAAGCCCGAATATGCGTCCGGCGAGACCATGACCGTCTCGGTCAATGCGCGCACTGCCGGCCGGCTGACGGTCAATGTGATCGGCGACCGGTTGCTCACGACCACCAGTATTTCGGTTCGGGAAGGTGCCTCGAAAGTCACGATTCCGGTCGGAAAAGACTGGGGAACGGGCGCATATGTTGTGGCAACCTTGCGGCGTCCTTTGGACAGCACAGCGGCACGCATGCCCGGCCGCGCGATCGGCCTGAAGTGGTTCGGCATCGACAGGAAGGCCCGCACCCTCGACGTCGCGCTGACGCCGCCGGCGCTGGTCCGTCCGAGCACCACCATGAAACTCCCGGTCAAGCTCGGCGGTCTCAATCCGGGCGAGGACGCCAAGATCGTGGTGGCCGCCGTGGATGTCGGCATTCTCAATCTGACCAATTACAAGCCACCGGCGCCGGATGACTATTATCTGGGCCAGCGCCGCATGACGTCGGAGATCCGCGATCTCTATGGGCAGCTGATCGACGGCATGCAGGGCACGCGCGGCCAGCTCCGCAATGGCGGCGACAGCGCGGGCGCGGAGCTGCAAGGCTCGCCGCCGACGCAAAAGCCGCTCGCGCTGTATTCAGGCATTGTCACGGTGAAGGCTGACGGGACGGCGGAGATCGACTTCGAGATCCCCGAATTCGCCGGCACCGCGCGGGTGATGGCGGTGGCCTGGACGGCGACCAAGCTCGGCCGGGCCAATGTCGATGTCACCGTGCGCGATCCCGTGGTGCTGACGGCGACGCTGCCGCGGTTCCTGCTGTCGGGCGACAAGGGCAGCATGTCTTTCGATATCGACAATGTGGAAGGCACGGCGGGCGACTACACCGTCAGCGTGAAGACCTCGGGCCCGGTGAAGCTCACCGGCAATCCGTCCACCACGGTGAAGCTGGCCGCCAAGCAGCGCACATCCATGGCGCTGGCCGTGGATGCGAGCGGGGCCGGGCGGGCGATGTTCGATGTCGACATCAAGGGACCGAACGGGCTGACGCTGGCGCGGCATTACGAACTCGACGTCAAGGCGGCCACGCAGATCCTGGCGCGGCGCTCGATCCGTACGCTGGCCAAGGGCGAAAGCCTGACGCTGACCTCGGACATGTTCGCCGATCTCGTGCCGGGCACCGGCGGCGTGTCGCTGTCGGCCAGCCTCTCCACGGCGCTGGATGCGGCAACCATCCTCAAGGCGCTGGATCGCTATCCCTATGGCTGCTCGGAGCAGATCACCAGCCGGGCAATGCCGCTGCTGTATGTCAACGATCTCGCCGCCGGCGCCCATCTGGCGATGGACACTTCGGTCGATCAGCGCATCAAGGATTCCATCGATCGGCTGCTGGCGCGACAGGGCTCCAACGGTTCGTTCGGCCTGTGGTCGTCGGGCGGTGACGATCCATGGCTCGATGCCTATGTCACAGACTTCCTGACGCGTGCGCGCGAAAAGGGTTTTGCGGTGCCGGACGTGCTGTTCCGCGCTGCGCTTGACCGCGTTCGCAACTCGGTGGTCAATGCCGCGGAGCCGGAGAAGGATGGCGGCCGTGAACTCGCTTACGGCCTCTATGTGCTGGCCAAGAACGGCACTGCGCCAATCGGCGACCTCCGCTATCTCGCCGACACCAAGCTGAACAATCTGGCAACACCCATCGCCAAGTCGCAGCTTGCCGCGGCGCTCGCGCTGGTCGGTGACCGCGTGCGTGCGGAACGCGTCTATGGCGCGGCGGTTGAGAGCCTGAAGCCGAAGCCGGTGATTGAATTCGGCCGCACCGATTTCGGCTCGGCGCTGCGCGATGCGGCGGCACTCGTGTCGCTCGCCAGCGAAGGCAATGCGCCGCGAGCGACGTTGACCCAGGCGGTGCAGCGCGTCGAAGCCGCGCGCGGTCTGACGCCGTTCACCTCGACGCAGGAGAATGCGTGGCTGGTGCTGGCCTCGCGTGCGCTGGCCAAGGAGGCCAACACGCTGTCGCTCGACGTCAATGGCGGCGCCGTGAAGTCAGCGCTCTATCGCAGCTACAAGGCGGCGGAGCTGACCGGCGTGCCGATCAAGATCACCAATACCGGTGATACGCCGGTGCAGGCGGTGATCTCGGTCAGTGGTGCGCCGGCGACGCCGGAGCCTGCGGCATCGAATGGCTTCAAGATCGAGCGCAGCTATCACAAGCTCGACGGTACCCCCGCCGATGTCACCAAGGCGAAGCAGAATGACCGCTTTGCTGTGGTGCTGAAGATCACCGAAGCCAAGCCGGAATACGGGCACATCATGGTGGCCGACTATCTGCCGGCCGGTTTCGAGATCGACAATCCGCATCTGGTGTCGTCGGGCGACAGCGGCAAGCTGGACTGGATCGAGGACGGGCAGGAGGCGGTGAACACCGAATTCCGTGACGACCGCTTCACCGCCGCCATCGACCGCAAGGCCAATGACAAGGCGGTCTTCACCGTCGCCTATATCGTGCGCGCGGTTTCGCCCGGCAAATATGTGCTGCCGCAAGCCTATGTGGAGGACATGTACAATCCCTCCCGCTACGGCCGCACGGGTACCGGCAGTGTCGAGGTTGCGAAGGCGAAATGATGGACACTGGCCCCGCCGTCATTGCGAGCCATGGCGAATTGGCAAAGCCAATTCGCAGGGCGAAGCAATCCAGAGAGCCAAGTACTGGATTGCTTCGTCGCTACGCTCCTCGCAATGACGGCTGGCGGTTGATCCGGCGGATTGCTGTGACGACGGCAATCGTCGCGGCCATCACCACCGCCGCCCTCGCGGCGTGGGTCCACTCCCTCGGCCCGTTGCCGCTCGAGAAGGCCGGCGTCGTCTCGACCACCGTCGTCGATCGCAACGGCAAGCTGCTGCGCGCTTACGCCATGTCGGATGGCCGCTGGCGGTTGCCGGTGACGTCGAGCGCATCGATCGATCCCGGCTATCTCAACATTCTGCTCGGCTATGAGGACAAGCGCTTCTACGAGCATCACGGCGTCGACCCGCTCGCGCTCGGCCGTGCCGCATTCCAGCTCGTGACACGCGGAGAGATCGTATCCGGCGGCTCCACCATCACCATGCAGGTGGCGCGGCTGCTGGAGCCGCGGCGCGAACGCTCGGTGCATGCAAAAATCCGTCAGGCCGTGCGCGCGCTGCAGCTCGAACGGCAGATGAGCAAGGAGCAGATCCTCGATCTGTATCTCACGCTGGCGCCGTTCGGAGGCAATCTCGAAGGCGTTCGCGCGGCGTCTATCGCCTATTTCGGCAAGGAGCCGAAGCGGCTGTCGCTGGCGGAAGCTGCGTTGCTGGTGGCGCTGCCGCAATCGCCTGAATATCGCAGGCTGGATCGCCATCCCGGCAATGCCCGCGTCGCGCGCGATCGCGTGCTGGAACGGATGGTCGGCGAGGGGCGTGTCTCACCGGCCGACGCCATACAGGCGAAATCCGTCGGCGTGCCCAGGTTGCGCAAGCCGATGCCGATTCTGGCGCCGCATGCCGCCGATCAGGCGACTGCGCTGCGCAAGGATGAGCCAATCATCAGGACGTCGCTCGATGCCGGCATTCAGCAGGCGCTGGAAACGCTGGCGCGCGACCGCGCCGCGGCGCTCGGCAACAACATCTCCATCGGCATTCTCGCCGTCGACAATGAGAGCGGCGACATTCTCGCGCATGTCGGCTCGGCCGATTATTTCGACGACCGCAGAGCCGGGCAGGTGGACATGACCCGCGCCGTCCGCTCGCCCGGCTCGACGCTCAAGCCCTTCATCTACGGCCTCGCCTTCGAGGATGGTTTCATCCATCCGGAAAGCCTGATCGAAGATCGCCCGGCGCGCTTCGGCGCCTATGCGCCGGAGAATTTCGACATGACCTTCCAGGGCACGGTACCCGTGCGCAAGGCGCTGCAATTGTCGCTCAACGTACCGGCTGTGGCTCTGCTCGAGCGCGTCGGGGCCTCGCGTTTCACGTCGCGCCTCAAGCAGGCGGGTGGCAGCCTCGTGCTGCCCGCGGGCGAAGCGCCCGGTCTCGCCATGGGCCTCGGCGGCGTCGGTGTGACCCTCCATGATCTGGTTCAGCTCTATACCGGTGTTGCCCGGCTCGGCAGCGTGAAACCGCTGCGCGAGCTGATGCAGAAGAATGGCGGCGACGATCGCGAGACCTTGCGATTGATGGAGCCGGTGGCGGCCTGGCAGGTCGGCAATGTGCTGCTCGGCACGCCGCCGCCGGAGAATGCCGCCCATAGCCGAATCGCCTTCAAGACCGGCACCAGCTACGGCTACCGCGACGCTTGGTCGGTGGGCTTCGATGGCCGCATGACCATCGGCGTCTGGGTCGGGCGTCCGGACGGCGCGCCGGTCCCGGGCCTGATCGGCCGGGTCGCCGCAGCGCCGGTTCTGTTCGACGCATTCGCGCGCACCGGCAAGCTGCCGGCGCCGCTACCCAAGGCGCCGAAGGGAACGCTGGTCGCCAGCAATGCCAAGCTGCCATTGCCGCTGCGCCGGTATCGGCCGGCTGGCGACCTGATCCGGACCGGCAGCGAACAGGCGCTGCATATCCAGTTCCCGCTCAACGGCTCCCGGATCGATGCCAGCGGCGGCGAGGGGCAGTTTTCATCGGTCCCGGTCAAGGTGGCCGGCGGGGTGATGCCCATGACGGTGCTGGTGAATGGCATGGCCGCGGGAGAACTCGACAGCCGCCGGCAGCGGCTGGTCGATCCGCCCGGGCCGGGATTCGTCCGCCTGACCGTCATGGATGCCATGGGCGCCGCGGACACAGTTGTGGTCAGAATTCAGTGACGCCCGGCTAACTGGTTGTGAGAGCGGCGGTTTCAGCGTATGCGACAGCCATATGGCTGAGACCGAATACAGACCCCGCTTTGGCGCCCCCCGCGAGCAGAAACCCCGCGTCGATCCGGGCAACACGCTCGCGCGCGTGCTGGATTTTGTCACCGTGACCCATAGCCGGGCGGTCGCCTTCCTGACCGTCTGCGGCCTTTTGTTCTTCCTGTCAGGCTTCTTCACCATCCCGCCGATCGACCGCGACGAGGCGCGTTTCGCCCAGGCGACCAAGCAGATGGTCGAAACCGGCGATTTCATCGATATCCGGTTCCAGGACGAGGTCCGCTACAAGAAGCCGGTGGGCATCTACTGGATGCAGGCTGTTGTCGTGGAGGCCGCCGAGGCGCTCGGCGTACCCAATGCCGACGCCCGCATCTGGCTGTACCGGGTACCGTCGCTGATCGGCGCCATCGGTGCGGTCCTGCTGACCTACTGGACGGCGCTGGCCTTCGTGACCCGGCGCGGGGCGGTGCTGGCCGGCCTCATCATGTGCAGCTCGGTACTGCTCAATGTCGAAGCCCGCATGGCCAAGACCGACGCCATGCTGCTGCTCACCGTGGTCGCCGTGATGGGCGCCATGGCGCGGGTCTACCTCGCCTGGCAGCGCGGCGAGGACAACAAGCAGGGCGGCTGGCTCGAACCCTTCGTGTTCTGGACCGGCATGGCCGTCAGCATCCTGGTCAAGGGACCGCTGATCCTGATGTTCGTCGGCCTCACCATCCTGGTGCTCGGCATTTTTGATCGTTCGGTGGGCTGGCTCGGCCGGCTGAAGCCACTGGCCGGCATTCCATGGATGCTGCTGCTGGTGCTGCCGTGGTTCGTGGCGATCTTCATCAAATCCGGACAGGCGTTCTTCAACAATTCGCTCGGCGGCGACATGCTGAGCAAGCTGTCGTCGCAGGAATCCCATGGCGCACCGCCCGGCCTGTATTTCCTGCTGTTCTGGGTGACGTTCTGGCCCGGCGCGCCGCTGGCCGGCATGGCCGCTCCGGCGATCTGGCGGGCGCGCCGCGAGCCGGGCGCCCAGTTCCTGCTGGCCTGGCTGGTGCCGTCCTGGATCGTGTTCGAACTGGTGATGACCAAGCTGCCGCATTACGTGCTGCCGCTTTATCCGGCCATCGCGATTCTGATCGTTGGCGCGCTCGAGCGCCGCGTGCTGGCGCGGGGCTGGCTCTCGCGCGGCTCGGCCTGGTGGTTCGCCATTCCGGTGCTTGCTGCCGTGGCCGCACTGGTCGGCTCGGTCGCCATCGTCCGGCATCCGATGTTCCTGGCCTGGCCGTTTGCGGCCGGCGCGCTGGTGTTCGGCCTGTTCGCCTGGATGATGTATGACAACAACCGCGCCGAGCGCTCGCTGCTATCGGGCGTGGTGGCCGCGTTCTTCATGAGCATCGCCTTCTATGGCGTGTTCCTGCCGTCGCTGCGGCCGGTGTTTCCGAGCGTGCATCTCGCGCGGGCGCTGCGCACGGTGGTCTGCGTTGCGCCGAAGGCGGCGGCGGCCGGCTATCACGAGCCCAGCCTGGTCTTCATGACCGACACCTCCACCTTGCTCACCGACGGCGCCGGCGCTGCCGATTTCCTCGGGCAGGGCAGCTGCCGCTTTGCGCTGGTCGAGTATCGTTCCGAGCGACAATTTGCCCAGCGCGCCGAGGCGATCGGGCTGCGCTACAATATGTTTACCCGGATCGAGGGCTATAACTACTCGCAGGGCAAGCCGGTCTCGATCGCCGTCTATCGCTCCGAAGGCACGCAGTGATGGCGGCATCGGGTTACGTGTCGCAACTCGGAACGGTCGTCGGGCAGGCGCTGGCGCAGCTCGTTCGCGCGCCCTCGCATTCGCGCCGGGCGGAAGCGGCGCGTCACTGGGCGAAGCGTTCGCTCGCCTTCGGCGCCGTCACGGCGGCGGTCATCATTGCATTGATGTTCCTGTTCGACACCTTTGAGATCGGGCTGATGCCGCCGCGCGGCACCGCCAGCCTGTGGCCGCTGCGCATCGTCACCGATTTCGGCAAATCCGAATATGTGCTGTGGACACTGTTCGGGCTCCTGATCCTGATCGTGCTGCTGGCGCCGCGGCTGCAGGGCATGTCGCGGGCGATCTGGCTCAGCGTCGGCACGCGCGTGCAATACATCTTCCTGTCGGTGTGGCTGGCCGTGCTGCTCGGCGAATTGTTGAAGGGCACCATCGGCCGCGGCCGCCCCTTCGTGGGCGGTGCTGCCAATGCGTTCAACTTCTCGCATTTCGCCTGGAGCGAGATCTATGCGAGCTTTCCATCGGGCCATGCCACCACGAGTTTCGCGCTGGCCTTCGCGGTGGCCGCGCTGTGGCCGAAGCTGCGGATGCTGATGATCGCCTATGCCGTGATCATCTGCAGCAGCCGCCTGGTGCTGCTGGCGCATCATCCGAGCGACGTGGTGGCCGGCGGGCTGCTCGGCTGGATCGTCGCCATGGCGGTTCGTTACTGGTTCGCCGCCCGCCATCTGGCCTTCATCATCCGTCCGGGCGGCCATATCGACCCGTTGCCGGGGCCCTCGGCGGCGCACGTCAAGAGGGTTGCCCGCGAGGCCCTGGCCCCATAATAAGCGGGCGCGCGCGGCCGGCCGCGACAAGTTCCCGCAGCCCAGGCCGCCAACCGAGAGCCCAGATTTGTCCCTGTCCGACGCTGCTTCCATCGACGTTTCCATTGTCGTGCCCGTGCGCAACGAGGAGGGCAATGTCGCGCCCCTGATCGCCGAAATCGCGGCGGCGCTGGATGGCCGCTGGGCCTATGAGATCATCTACGTCAATGACGGCTCGACCGACCGCACCCCGGCACTGCTGGCCGAACTGATGCAGCAGCGCGGCAATCTGCGCCGCATCGATCATGCCGCGTCATGCGGGCAGTCGGCAGCCGTGCGCACCGGCGTGCGCCATGCCCGTGGCACCATCGTCGCGACGCTGGATGGCGACGGGCAGAACAATCCGGCCTTCCTGCCGGATCTCATCACCGCCATCACCGATGGCGGCGGGCGGGTCGGCCTTGCAGCGGCGCAGCGCGTCGGCCGCAAGGATACCGGCTTCAAGAAGTTCCAGTCGCGCATCGCCAACAAGGTGCGCAATGCCGTGCTGAAGGACGGCACCCGTGACACCGGCTGCGGCCTGAAGGCGTTCCGCCGCGACGTGTTCCTCTCGCTGCCTTATTTCGATGGTCTGCATCGCTTCCTGCCGGCGCTGGTGCGCCGCGAGGGTTTCGACATCGCCTATGTGGACGTGATCGATCGCCCGCGTCATTCGGGCGTGTCGAATTACGGCTTCTTCGACCGCCTGTGGGTGGGACTGATGGATCTGGCCGGCGTGTGGTGGTTGATCCGCCGCAAGCGTTCGACGCCGGTCGCAACCGAGTTCAAGTAAATGCTGATCAGCTACGGCCAGGCACTGGGCGACTATGTCTACGACGTCTTCGTCGCCAAATTCGATTTCTGGCTGGCCTTCGGGCTGGTCGCGCAACTGCTGTTTACGGCGCGCTTTCTGGTGCAATGGATTTCGAGCGAACGGGCCGGGCAGAGCGTCGTCCCGATCGCATTCTGGTTCTTTTCGATCGCCGGCGGTCTGATGACGCTGGTCTATGGCATCGCCAAGCGCGAGCCGGTGATCATTATCGGCCAGGCCGCCGCCACCGTGATCTATGTGCGCAACATCATGCTGATCATGAAGAACCGCGGCAGCGGTTCCAGGACGCTGTCGAATTGACGTCGTCATTGCGAGCGCAGCGAAGCAATCCAGAAGCCAAGGACTGGATTGCTTCGTCGCTACGCTCCTCGCAATGACGGGTGTCGGTTCTACCCGCCCGACACCGTCATCCACCAGTGGTTCACGACTTCCGGGCTGGTGAGCTGGATCGTCGCCGACGCCTCGCGCTGGCTCTTGCGATAGGCGCTGGCGGTGACGCCGAAGCGGGCGCGAAAGCTGCGGCTGAAATGCGCTTCGCTGCTGAAGCCGAGATCGGCGGCCAGTTTCGACAGGCGACGCGTTTCCAGTGGATCGCTGAGCGCGGCCTGCACCGCGAGCAGCCGGCGTTCCTGCACATAGCGCATGATGCCGCCGTGATCAGCGAACACCCGGTACAGCGTGGCGCGCGAGATATCCAATCTCTGTGCCAGCCATTCCGGCGTGAGATCGGGTGAGGCGAGCTCGTCGCGGATCGCAGCTTCGGTCAAAGCGAGAATGGTCTCGTCCGCCTGTTTCTGCTTTTCCAGCTTGTCGTCCGGCGTCGCATTCAGCAGGCGCTTGAGGAAGTCGACGGTCTCGGCAACGGTTGCTTCCACATCCGCTTCGGTGAGCTGAGCGCTGCGCTCCTGCAGCGAACGGATGTGGGCGGCGAGCAGGTCGTTGCGAAACGGATCGAGTCGCGGCTTCAACTTGTCCAGCGGCAGATCGCGGAGCAGCATGCGCGGCACGATGAGCGATATCGTGCTGGATGCGAAAGCGCGCGTGTTCACGGGATAGGCGAGATCGATCACAGCGACCTTGCCGGGCCCGATCGTTGTCTGCTGCCCGGTGATCTCGCCGTTGAATCCGCCCGTCATATAGAGATGCAGCAGCAGATGATCCGGCGTCACCGCGATGCGCCCGGCGTCGCGCACGAAATCCTGCGCGGTGAAGGCGACCTTCGCGATGATGATGTTGCCGATGATCACGCCCGACGCGGAACCGGTCGGTGTCTTCTTACCGGGGCCGGCAGCACGCGGCTCGAACAGGGGGGCGAGGACTGCACTCCAGGTGGCAAAGGCGGTCACTTCGTCCAGACCGGTTGTGACGTAGTAGAGACGTGGAAGCGGGGGGGACATGCGACGTGAGTGTACTTTGCAATAACTTCAGTCGGACCGGCAGCAAGCCGAGTCCGCAGTAAATTCGTTTTGCACTCTAGCCAGCTTGGTTGCGCGCGACGACCGATACATTGGTTGCAGCTCCGTTAGTTGTATTCGTGGTGAACGGCGCAGCAGCTCGCAACACGCGTCGTCGCGTTAACGCGGTTCCGTATGTGTTGTTTCTGCACGAAATAATGGAACCCGGCGTTGTGTCGTCGAATGAGACGCTGGGTCAAGACAAACCGCAGGTTGCGGATGGGATAAGCCATGATCGCGCTGTCCTAGCGAAATTCGCTCATACTAGAAGTGACCCATCCACGTTGCGGGCTGGGGAATGTCCCGACGCTGGAGAGGAATGAGGCTCATGCCTGCAGCGCCGGTGCTTGGGTGAGCGTGGAGCGAAGGGGACGTTTCGTGAGGGCTATCGGGGGAGTGCGTCGTGCATCGACGCTGTTTTTGTGCACGACGCTGCTGAGCAGTGCCGCCTTTCCAACTGTACTTTCCGCTGCGGAAAAGTTGCAGACGCCGGATTTGCGAACAGCCGCGAAATCGATGGCCAAGCTCGCTTTGACCGCCGATCAGAAGCAGAGTCTGGCTGACGCGCTGCAAAAGGGCGAACTCGGCCTGATCGCTCAGGTCTATGAAAACACATATCGCACGCCGGGACTGCGGGATGCCGTCGTTCAGCATGCCTCACGCCTCGCGCCGTCATCGCTGCGCAACGTCACCACCGCCGCCGATCTCGGCGTTCTGACCTCGGGCCAGCCGATGATGCTGTCGCCGCGTTCGGACCAGATGCTGGCCAATCGGTCGGCGAGCGCGTCGGGTTTGAGCGCGACTTCGTATCAGAATGTCGCAATGGCGGTGAACAACTCGCCGAACCTGCCCAATCCGCTGCCGAGCACCTACGATCAAACCTGGAATTTGAGCCAGATCGGTGCCCAGACGGCCTATGGACGCGGGTTTACGGGAGCCGGGGTGACAGTCACCGTCGCCGACACTGGTTTCGATGTTACAAATGCGGCGCTGATCAACAAGCTGCTCACCGCGACCGGGCGCAACTACGTCGTCAAGAATGGGGAAACCTACGATCCAAATCAGCTCACGCCGCTCACCAACACCGACATCCATGGCACGCATGTTGCCGGCATCGTCGCTGCAGAGAAGTTCACCAATGTTGATGCCCATGGTGTGGCTTACGATGCCAAGGTCATTCCGCTCCGCATACTGACCGCGACGGGCTATTCCGTCGCTAATAATGCCGAGGCCAGCGCCAGCGCGCTGAACTATTTTGCCAGCCTGCCTGGCACCTTGGTCTACAATGCCAGCTACGGTCCGGACTACGATGGCATGAAGGGCCTTACGCAGTGGTCGCTGGGAACAAGCAGCCACGAAGCCGCGGCCGTCTTGAACACGTTGAAGGCGGGCAAGATCATCGTTGCGGCCAACGGCAACGATCGCCGTGACAATCCAACAGCCGCGCGTAACCCATCGGGCCTCGCATTGATGCCGTTCTTCAATCCTGCGCATGCCAATCTCGGCGTCTACAACGACGAGGATACGCAGGCCGATGGGACCTCGTTGCAGCGGCAGAATGGTCAGATAGTCGCGGTGATGTCGGTCGGGGCAACGAAAGCGCCGGCCTGGTACTCGAACCTGTGCGGCGTCGCGGCGAGCTGGTGTGTTGCTGCACCCGGCGGTGACGAATTGACCGGTCCTCAGGTCTATTCGACTTTCAATAACAATAGCTATGGTTTCGAGTCCGGCACCTCGATGGCCGCGCCAACCGTTTCCGGCGCCATCGCCGTCCTGATCCAGGCCAACCCGACCTACAATGCCCAGGATCTGTCGCGACTGCTGTTCTCTACGACGGAAGATCTCGGCAAGCCGGGCGTCGATGCCGTCTTCGGCTACGGCCTCATTCGTCTCGATCGCGCCACCGACGGTCCGACGACGCTGGCCGCCAATGCGACCCAGACCGTCGCCGCCAACACCACCGAATACTGGAGCCGTCTGCTCACCACACAGGGCGACTTCACCAAAGCGGGTGAGGGCATCCTGACGATTTCCGGCCGCACCAATGCGGGCGGCAATGTGTTCGCACAGCTCGGCACGCTTGCGGTGGACGGCACGCTGTCGATGACGGCCGGCAACAAGCTGAACGTCGCACAGCCCGCAACGCTGGCCGGCTTCGGCACCGTCAACGGCGATACAGTCATCGCCGGCACGCTGTCACCCGGCAAGATGGCCAATATCGGCGACCTCGTCGCCAACGGTTCGGTGGCGCCCGGCACCGTGCTGCAGGGCAATTCGGTTGGCTCGTTGACCTTCAACGGCAATGTTACGCTGACCTCGACGGCCAATACCCGCATCGATATCGACGGCACACTGATCGTTCCCGGCGGTCCCGGCACCTATGACAAGATCTATGTCAGCGGCGCGGGCAATGTGTTCTATGCCGCCGGTACGCTTACGCCGGTCCTACGCGGTAGCGTCGGCACCGTCAGCAACTACACGCCGGCTATCGGTACCGAATTTGCGTTCGTGCAGGCGCAGAACGGCGCACGCACGGCCGGCACGTTCAACACACTCGTTCAGCCTACCGCTGGCTTGCCGACCAACGGTCGGTTCGACCTGATCTACAGCGCGACCGCGATCACGCTGGCGGTGACGCCGGCAAGCTTCAGCGCGCTCGCAGCCGGTGACAGCCCCGGCTCCAACTCGCGAGGGATCGCCAACATTCTCGACAAGGATCGTGCAGCATCCGGCGTGATGCCGACGGCGGCGGAGAAGGCGCTGTATGACGCGCTGTACAACCTGAACACGGAAGCCGAATTCGACAAGGCGCTCGACCAGCTCGCCGGTCCCGGCCAGCCCGCCATCGCTGCAGCGTCGCTGCAAGCCTTCTCCGGCTTCCTCGGCGCCATCGGCGGCCGTCAGGATTCGCTCAGCTTCGGCAGCGAGGCCGGACAGAACGGCACCGCGCAGAATTTCGCGCTGTCCTATGCCGGTCGCAACATGATGACCGCAGAAGCCAACTCGGCCATGAACGCCTTTGCCAGCATCACGCCGGCGCAGCGCGTGCAGGACGGCTGGACGGTGTGGGGCCAGGGCTTTGGCCGCACCAGCCGCATCGGCGATAGCGGCGACTTCTCGGGCTCCAAGACGACCAGCGCCGGCTTCACCCTCGGTGCCGATCGCTGGTTCTCGAACAACCTGATCGCCGGCGGCGCCTTCGGTTATGCCCGCACCACCGCGACCAGCACCGACATCAAGGGCAGCTCGGACACCTATGCCGGCGCGGCCTATGCCAGCTGGACGCCGGGCGCAGCCGTGTTCGACTTCCGTATCGCGGCCGGCCCGAGCCAGATGTCCACGACGCGTCAGATCATCCTCGCGTCGAACGGACTGCAGGGCAGCGCCAACGGTGTCGGCGTCGGCACCTCGTTCGAGGCCGGCTACCGCTTCGCGATCACGCCCGACGTGATCCTGAAGCCTTATGTCGGCGTGAACTGGCAGGGCTTCCGCCGCGATGGCTATAGCGAAAGCCAGGTGCCGATCGGTCTCGTCTATGCCGCGCAGACCTACGACAAGCTGATGACCACGGCCGGAGCCGCCGTCAGTGCGAAACTCCGCACCACCGATGGCACCACCCTGGTCCCGGAACTGAAGCTCGGCTGGGGCTACGACCTGCGCGACACGACGCTGACGAGCCAGGCAGCTCTGCTCGACGAGTCGTTCCTGGTCACTGCCGCTTCGCCGGGCCGCAGCGCCGCGCTTGTGGGCGCCAAACTGTCGGGTTGGCGTACGGAAACCTTCCGCATGTTCGGCGCCTATAACGGTGAGTATCGCAGCAATGCGACGAGCCATCAGCTTTCGGCCGGCGCGCGCTTCGCCTGGTGATCGCCTTTGCTGACGTGGGCCATGGGCCCACGTCAGATTTTCGCAGTTAGCGCCCCATTCAAACTTTCAGGATTGACGATGCGAATTCTCGCCGCGGCGGTGCTTTGCACCGCGCTGGCCGGCTGCGCCGGTCGTGCGCCAACTCCCGTCTCCGTCGTGCAGCCGCAGGACCAATATATGGACTGTGCGGCCATCGCGGCGGAGGTGCAGGCCAACAATGCCAAGGTTCAGCAACTCGCGGCCGACAAAGGCATGAAGACCACACAGAATGTCGCGGCCGGCGTTGCCGGCGTGTTCATTCCGGTGCTGTGGTTCGGCATGGATTTTCAGGACACGGCGGACACCGAGACGGTGGCGCTGCAAAACCGCCAGCA
>JAEXHR010000232.1 GCA_023449855.1 Pseudomonadota bacterium
GGATGACGCTGCGCTCATCCGCCCTACGCTTCAGTGCAAAATGTTCCTATTTTGTTCTTGACAAAATTCCCATCCCGGCCAATATCCCTCCCGTCTTGTTCGTGAGGGGCGCTCTCATGAGGCGTCTTTGAGCGGAACGTAGATGCGGCGCCTGCGGGTGGGGGAGGACGTACCCCTCGCACTCGGGTGGCTGGAGGTCACCGTCCGGCCCCACTACGGGGGTCTGCCGCTAGCGCGGCTGGACGCGGTGCGGGCGAAGGCAGGGAAACCTGCCGGATCGATCTCCTGCGGGAGATGCCCAGTACCCGGAAGAACGGTCCTTCGGCCAGAAAGAACGTCGCGGTGGCGCGCCGTAAGGCGTTGCGCGGCTCAGGCTTGCTGGCGATCCAGCAGGCAAGGGCAGCGTCAAGTCCCACCCCACGCGCCTTGCGGCGTGCCACCTCCCCTCATGTTTCGAGGGGAGAACTGCTCAAGCCTCGGACGCTCCGGCGCCGCGAGACTGCGAAGCCTTGTTCGCATTTGGCATTCACCGCACATGCTGCGATAAATCCCACCGCAATTACGGGAGCACTGCATGAACGATCTCTGGCGTCTGTCGGCCTCTGAACTCGCTGCACTCATCAAGAGCCGCAAGGTGTCTGCGAAGGAAGCTGCGCAATCCGGTCTCAACAGGCTGGATGCCGCGAATCCCGCGATCAATGCCGTGGTCGATCATCGCCCCGAAGAGGTTCTCGCGCAGGCCGAGGCGGTCGATGCTGCGCTCGCGCGCGGCCTCAATGTCGGCCCGCTCGCCGGTGTGCCCGTCACCGTGAAGGTGAATATCGACTACAAGGGCTATGCGACATCCAACGGCGTGAAGATCCAGAACGGGATCATCGCCACCAGCAACAGCCCGGTGATCGACAACCTCACCAAGGCCGGCGCCGTCATTCTCGGCCGCACCAATTGCCCGGCCTTCTCCTATCGCTGGTTCACCACCAACCAGCTCTATGGCGACACCAAGAATCCGCGCGATCCCTCGCTGACGCCCGGCGGTTCGTCGGGCGGCGCAGGCAGCGCGGTTGCGGCCGGCATCGGCCATATCGCCCATGGCACCGACATCGCCGGCTCGATCCGCTATCCCGCCTATGCCTGCGGCGTGCATGGCCTGCGCCCGACCGTCGGCCGCATCGCCGCCTATAATCAGGCGCTGCCCGAGCGCATCATTTCCGGCCAGATCACCGCGGTGTCCGGCCCGCTCGCGCGCACCATCGCGGATGTCAGGCTTGGCCTCGAAGCCATGTCGCAGCCCGATGCGCGCGATCCCTGGTATGTGCCGGCGCCCTTGATCGGCGAGCCGCGCGAGAAGCGCGTCGCCATGTGCCTTCGCCCTGACGGGCTCGAGATTACCGCCGATGTGGAAGCCGCTGTGCGCGATGCCGGCAAGCGGCTGCAGGCCGCGGGCTGGATCGTCGAGGAGGTCGAGAACACCCCGGCGCTCCGCGAAGCCGCCGCACTGCAGACGACGATCTGGTTCGGCGACGGCTATCAGACCATGCTCGATGCTGCCGAGCGCGAGGGCGATCCGGCCGCGCTGGTCTGCCTGCGCGGCCAGAAGGCAAAGGTCGCCAATTTCAGCGAGGGTGGCCTGTCCCACGCACTCGTGCGCCGCTCCACTTTCGTACGCGACTGGGAGCTTTTCCTGCAGCGTTACGCGGTGGTGCTGATGCCGATGTCCGGCGAACTGCCGTTCCCCGACCATCTCGACCTGCAGGGGCAGGAGGGTTTTGATCGCGTCTGGGCCGCGCAGATGCCGCAGATCGGTATTCCCTTCATGGGCCTGCCCGCGCTCAGCGTCGCCACGGGCCTGGTCGGCCGCGTGCCGACCGGCGTGCAGATCGTCGCCGGCCGCTACCGCGAGGATCTCTGTCTCGCCGCCGGCGAAGCCATCGAGGCAGGCGGCACCCCGCCGATGCCGTGCGATCCCGTCACGGTGTGATGCGATGACCAGCATTGCCGATTTCACCGCCCATTCGCTCGCAGGCGATCCAGTCTCGCTCAAGGATTTCGCCGGCAGGGTATTGCTCATCGTCAATACCGCCAGCGCCTGTGGTTTCACGCCGCAATATGAAGGGCTGGAGCAATTGCAGCAGGACTATGCCGTGCGCGGCTTTTCCGTGCTCGGCTTTCCCTGCAACCAGTTCGGTGCGCAGGAGCCCGGCGATGCCGCGGCGATCGCCGGTTTCTGCGAAACGAATTACCGGGTCACGTTCCCGCTGTTCGCCAAGATCGAGGTCAACGGCGCCAATGCTCACCCATTGTATAATTTCCTCAAATCTGAGAAGTCGGGGCTGCTCGGGCCGGCGATCAAATGGAATTTCACCAAATTCCTGATCGATCGTTCCGGCCATGCGGTGGAGCGCTTTGCGCCGACCACGAAACCCCAATCCCTGCGAGACAAGATCGAGGCGCTGCTATGACCGAGACCATTGAAAATCCCCCGCTGCCGGACCGTCTCTCGGTCGATCCCCGCAGCCCCTATTACAACGAGGCTGTTCTGCAGCGCGATGTCGGCATCCGTTTCAAGGGCGCCGAGAAGAGCAATGTGGAGGAATACTGCGTCAGCGAGGGCTGGGTGCGCGTGCCCGCCGGCGCCGCCAAGGATCGCCATGGCAATCCCTTGCTCATCAAGCTGTCCGGCGAGGTCGAGCCGTATTATCGCGACTGATCCGTAGGGCGGATGAGCGCAGCGTCATCCGCCGTTCTTCGCCACATGCGATCGGCCGGCGGATTACGGCTTCGCCTGATCCGCCCTACGTTGCGATATCGCGACTGATTGCAGTGCAGCACGGCTGACTAGCAAAAAGGCGGCGTCCGGCTAAATTTGAAGCTTAAAATATCGGCCGGTTCTGGCTATGGTGGAGCAACGCTGTCATGGCCAATGAAGGACCGGGAATGAAAGTGGCAACACTGCGCTCGGATGCTCCGACCAAGCTCGAACCGGTTGCCAGCCGGAAAGCTGCCGAGCCGATGATCGAGATCGATCATGTCTCGCAGCGTTTCCAGACGTCCGGCCGGCAAAGCCATCTCGCACTTTCGGACATCAACCTGTCCATCGAGGACGGCGCCTTCGTGTCGATCCTCGGGCCAAGTGGCTGCGGCAAGTCCACGCTGCTCTATATCGTCGGCGGTTTCGTCAAGCCGACCGAAGGCAGCGCGAAGGTGAAGGGCAAGCTGATCACCGGTCCTGGTCCGGATCGCGGTCCGGTGTTTCAGGAGTTCGCACTGTTTCCGTGGAAGACCGTGCTCGGCAATGTCGTGTACGGCATGCTGGAGCAGGGCATCAGGAAATCCGAAGCCGAGGCGCGCGGGCGAAAACTGCTCGAGATGGTCGGCCTCAAGGGCTACGAGAAATTCTTTCCGAAGGAACTGTCCGGCGGCATGAAGCAGCGCGTCGCCATTGCGCGCACGCTGGCTTACGATCCCGCAGTGCTCTTGATGGACGAGCCGTTCGGCGCGCTCGATGCGCATACGCGCACGCGCCTGCAGAACGATCTGCTCGATATCTGGGATACCCAGCGCAAGACCGTGCTGTTCGTCACCCATTCGGTGGAAGAGGCGGTCTATCTCTCCGACAAGGTGAT
This sequence comes from Pseudomonadota bacterium, assembly GCA_023449855.1. Classification (GTDB taxonomy): domain Bacteria; phylum Pseudomonadota; class Alphaproteobacteria; order Rhizobiales; family Xanthobacteraceae; genus Tardiphaga. The sequence goes on from JAEXHR010000232.1 coordinate 3,624, forward strand.
CGTGATGTCGCGCTCGCCGGGCTCGATCAAGGAGATCGTCGAGATCGATCTGCCGCGCCCGCGCAAGCGTTCCGATCTGCTGCTCGATGCGCGCTTCCAGAAATATGTCGTCGATATCGAGAAGATGATCGACGATCGTCCGGAAGACATGTGATGAGCACGCGCGGTGTGCTCAAGGCCTTGTCGCCGCTGTTCGCCGTTGTCGGCCTGCTCTGTGTCTGGCAGTTCGCGTCGATGCGGCTTGGCACCGAAAGCTTCCCGACAGCGATCGAGACGCTGAAGGCCGTGCCGCCGATTCTCGCCGACAAGGAATCGATCCGCAACATCCTCGACTCCCTGCGCCGCATGGCCATCGGCCTGTCGCTTGCGGTCTGTTTTGCCATCCCGCTCGGCCTGCTGATGGGCCGCATCAAGGCTGTCGCGGATTTCTTCAATCCGCTGATGATGATCATCTATCCCGTGCCGAAGGCGGCCTTGATGCCGATCATCATGCTGTGGCTCGGCGTCGGCGATGTGTCCAAGACGCTGGTGATCTTCCTCGGCGTCTCGCTGCCGATCATCTATCACGCCTTCCAGGGCGGCAAAGCCGTGGAAGAAAAGATGCTGTGGTCCGGCGCAGCCATGGGCATGTCGGCGCCATCGCGGATGCTGCGCATCGTGCTGCCTGCCGCACTGCCTGAAATTCTCACCGGCTGCCGCACCGGCCTCGTGCTGGCGCTCATCACCATGATCACCTCGGAGATGATCGCGCGGCAGAACGGCGCCGGCAACATCCTGTTCAATGCGCTCGACATGGCGCAATACGACACGGTGTTCGCGATGATCCTGATCGTCGGCCTGCTCGGCATCATTTTCGACGCGGTGTTTGAACGCATCCGGCTGTATCTGGTGAAGTGGTCGCAGCCGCGCGACGACATGCCTCTGAGCTTCACGTGAGGGGATCATGAGCGCGCGCGTCAATTCTCTCCTCGTCGGCCTCATCCCCATCGCGCTGTTCTTGGCGCTGTGGCAGTCGCTGGTGTCGTTTGGCTACGCACCGACCAATCTGTTGCCGCCGCCCGGTGCGGTGTTCGGTCGTCTCGCCACGCAGTTCGTCACCGCCGATTTCCTGCACGATCTCGCTGCCACGCTGATCCGCCTGTTTGCCGGCTTCGGCATCGCCGTGGTGCTCGGCGTGCTGATCGGCCTCGCGGCGGCAGTGAGCCCGGCGATCAATGCGGTGGTGAAGCCGCTGGTCCGCGTTCTCGCGCCGATCCCGAAAGTCGCGCTCTACCCCGCGCTGCTGCTCATCCTTGGCTTCGATCACGCATCCAAGATCACGCTGGTCGCGGCCGATGCGCTGTTTCCGATCCTGCTGTCCACCTATTACGGTGCGTCGATGGTGGAGCAGAAGCTGATCTGGTCGGCGCAGGCCGCAGGCACGCCGCGCTGGCAGATCCTGTTCAAGGTGGTGTTGCCGGCCGCGATGCCGTCGATCCTCACCGGCTGCCGCATCGGCCTCGTGATCTCCTGCATCGTGGTGTTTCTCGCCGAGATGATCACCTCGACCGACGGTCTCGGCCACATGCTGGTGCAGGCCGCGCGCACGTTCCAGACCGTGGACATGTTCGTCCCGCTGATCATGATCTCGATGCTCGGCCTGATCCTGAACAGCCTGCTGCATGCGCTCCGCGGTTACCTGCTGCGCGGCTTTCCGGAAGTGTGATGCCGTAGGGCGGATTAGGCGAAGCCGTAATCCGCCGCGGAATTTCAGTTACCAAATCGGCCGGCGGATTGCGCTTCGCTAATCCGCCCTACGCTCACAGCACGGGCGGCTTCTGCAACTGAAAGTGCTTCAGCAGATCCACGAAGGCCGACAGCCGTCCTTCCCGATAGGCATCCACATCGAGGCCTTCGTAGTTGAGGAAGCCTTCGCCGGTCCGTAGCCCGATCTTTCCTTCGGCCATGTTGCGGCCGATGATCTCGGGCGCTGCGTAGCGCTCGTTGTTCAGCGCACCGGTCATATATTTGCTGGCATAGTACAGAATATCGCCGCCGCCCCAGTCGATGAATTCGAGCAGGCCCAAGACAGCAAACCGAAATCCGAAGCCGTATTTGATCGCCTTGTCGAGTTCCTCCGGCGAGGCGACGCCTTCCTCGATCATGCGCGCGGCTTCGTTCATCGCCAGCGCCTGGATGCGGGGCACGATGTAGCCGGGCGAAGCCGAACAGACGACCGGCACCTTGCCGATGCCTTCGAGCAGTTCCTTCACCTTCGCGGTGACTGCGGGATCGGTCTTCGCACCCGGCGAGACTTCGACCAGCGGCACGAGATAAGCAGGGTTGAGCCAGTGCGCATTCAGGAAGCGCTCAGGCTTCTCGATCGCACTGGAGAGATCGTCGACGAGAATGGTCGATGTCGTCGAGGCGATGATTGGCTCCGGGCCTGCGAGCTGCGATGCGCGTGCCAAAGCCTCGCGCTTCTGGTCCAGCACTTCGGGCACGCCCTCGAAGATGATGGCCGAGCCGCTGAGCGCAGCGCCTGCGCTAGCTTCCGGTACGACGCGGACGCGCGACACCAGCGTTTCGATATCGGCGTCTTTCAACAGCCCGAACCGCGCCATGCTGGCAAAGGTTTTCCGCACTTCGCCAAGCGCCTCCGCTTCCAGCGCCTTGAATTTGTCGGCGTCGCGCGGCTTGAAATCGACGATGGCGACCTCATGTCCGGCATAGGCAAAAGCCACGGCGATGCCGCGGCCCATGCGGCCTGCGCCGAGGCAGGCGACGACGGGTCGCGTGCTCATTCGGCGAAGCCTTCGCGCAGCAGCTTTTGCAAGGCGTCGCGTGACAGATCACCAAAGCCGAGCGAAGCCAGTGTACGACCGCCCTCGAGGAAATTCTCGCCGCAGATGGCGCCACCGATGGCGAGGAAGGCCTTGATCAGCGGCGTCTCGACACCGGCGAGATCAGCGCAGGAGAGGAAGAAGGAGAGGCCGGTGCGCAGATCCTCGCGCATGTAGCGATGCTCCAGCAGCACGATGTTCTCGCGCCAGTCGCCGCTGTCCGTCAGGCGATCATGCGAGCCACGGCCATACATCCATTCCTCGCCTTCCCGATTGTAGTGATGCACCAACGGGAAGTGCGGGCCGTGATAGCCCAGCGCCTCGCGGATCGCGATGCGCTCGCCGTCGAGCTGGTCGGTGACGCGGCGGATCGAGACCTGCGTGCCTTCCTTGTGGATGTCCCATTTCGGAAAATGTTCGAGCGGGCCGGCATTCATCACGATCAGCGGCGGATGGATGATCGGCCCGGCATTCATCAGCGCGCCCGACAGCGCATCGCCGCACGGCTCGATCACGCCGGGAAACGCCTTGTCGATCACCTTGCAGGCATGGTCGGACATCGACAGCGGAAACACGCCGGTCGGCAGCCGCTTGGCGCGGATGGTGATGGCGACCTCGAACGGGCCGTGCTTGCGCGCGAGCCAGGGCAACGTGCCGGTTTCAGCGAAAGCGACTTTCGCGGTGTTGCCCGCATCATGCGCCGCCTTGGCGAAGATCATCGCGCCGAAGGTGGCGGGCGGGAGATAGACGACCTGACCGTCTTTCAGGTGCGGAGCAATCTGCTTCGCGATATCCGGCTGGGCGAAGGCAGGCGCGGGGCAGAGGATCAGCTCGACGCCGTCGATCGCTGCGGCGATGTCGGTGGTGACGAGGGTGAGCTGGGTATCATGCGTGCCCTGCGCATTCTTCACCGTGATGCGCGAGCCCGCAGCCTTGTGCGCGGCGACGGCGTCCGCATCCCGGCGCCACAGACGGACGTCATGTCCCTGCAGGGCAAAATCACCCGCGGCCGCGAAAGAACCGTTGCCGCCGCCGAGTACTGCGATCTTCATTCTCTCAAGCTCCCAATCAATACGGCGTCAACACACTCAATCCTCATCCTGAGGAGCGCGCAATTGCGCGCGTCTCGAAGGATGGCCGCGGGCGCCGGTGCCCTGCAGCTCATGGTTCGAGACGGCGCAAGGGCGCCTCCTCACCATGAGGGATCGCGTGTGAGGCCTCATGGTGAGGCCTTCGATTCTTGCTTCAATTTGAAATGCTGCACCTTGCCGAGCGCGGTGCGCGGCAAATCGGTAACGAACACGATGTCGCGTGGATGTTTGAAACGCGCAAGCTGCGTCGCCACATGCGCTTTCAGAATCTCCGCCGTGCAATCGCAGTTCGGCCGCAGCACCACATAGGCGACCGGCACTTCCTGCCATTTCGGATCGGTCACGCCGATCACGCCGACATCGGCCACGTCAGGATGTTCAAGGATCACGCGCTCGATCTCGGCGGGATAGACGTTCTCGCCGCCGGAGATGATCATGTTTTTCTTGCGGTCGTGAACCCGGAAATAGCCGTCCGCATCGCGGGTGCCGATATCGCCGGTGCGATACCAGCCGTCATGCAGCGCATCGCGCGTCGCCGCTTCGTTGCCCCAATACTCGTAGAAGACATTGGGGCCGCGCACGACGATTTCTCCAGCCGTGTCGGCTGCGGCTTCGTTGCCGTTATCGTCCACCACCATGGCTTCGCAGCAGAGGCCGGGAAGTCCGGTCGATCCCATCCGCGCTTCACCGCCGAGACGGGTGTAGATGGAGATCGGGCAGGTTTCCGTCGAGCCATAGACCTGCAGCACCGGAATGCCGCGATCGGTGAAGCGCGCGATCAGATGCGGCGGCACGATGCTGGAGCCGGTCGAAACCGCCTTCAGGCAGGAGAGGTCAGTGGTCGCCCATGCTGGATGCTCGCTGACCGCCTGAATGGTCGCAGGCACCAGCACGGTGAGCGTTGGACGCTCATGCGCGATGGTGGCCAATGTCGAGTCCGGCGTGAAACGCGCATGGATGGTTACGGTGGCGCCGTGATGCAGCGCCGGCGTGGTCTGGATGTTGAGGCCGCCGACATGGAAGAACGGCAGCACCGTGAGCACGTGATCGTCCGAGGTGAGGCCATGCATGTGCTGGCTCATCACGCCGTTCCACAGCAGCGCCTCCTGCCGCAACACCGCGCCTTTCGGTCGGCCCGTGGTGCCCGACGTATAGACGATCAGCAGCGGGCAGGAGAGATCGGTATGCGGATTGCTGCCGTCACCGGAAGCCTTCGACAGCAGCGCGTCAATTGTCTGTGCCGGTGCCGGCGGCGCGAAGTCGAGCGCGATCACGCGCGTGTCCGGCATCTCCTGTGCAAGCTGCGGCAGGATCGCGGCAAAGCCTTCTTCCAGCACCAGCACTTTCACCGAGGCGTCGGAGAGAATGAAGAGCTGCTCAGCGACCGCGAGCCGCCAGTTCAGCGGCACGAGGATCGCGCCGAGCCGCGCGCAGGCATAGAGCAGGACGAGATAATCCGGCCGGTTCAGGCTCAGGATCGCCACGCGATCGCCGCGTCCCACGCCGCATTCGGCCTTCAGCGCCTTTGCCGTCGCCTCGATCCGCGCGTTGAACGCGGCATAGGTCAGCACCTCGCCCTCGAAACGGATCGCAGGCTTGTCCGGCGTGAAGGCCGCGTTGCGGGCGATGAGGCTGGAAAGGTCCAAGGCGATGATCCGTTGTCGTCATTGCGAGGAGCGAAGCGACGAAGCAATCCAGAGACGGCGAGCGAAGGAAGAACTGGATTGCTTCGCTTCGCTCGCAATGACGGGGTTTTCTACTCGTCCTTCTCGCCCGGCTCGTACAGCGCTTCGCGGCCGATGCGGTCGAGGCAGAGCTCCGCGGTCCAGGGCAGCATCAGCGCGCCGCAGCGGCTGTCGCGATAGATGCGCTCGAGCGGCAGCGTCTTCAGCATCGACTGGCCGCCGCAGGTGCGGATCGCCAGCGCGGCGAGTTCATTGGCGCCTTCCATGACAGTGTATTGCGCCGCATAGGCGCGCAGCACCTGTTCCTTGGTCGGGTTCGGGCAGGCTTCGGTGACGGCCTGGAACCAGATGCCCTTGATCTGCTCCAGCTTCACCTGCATCTGCGCCACGGCGATCTGCTTGGTCGGATACATGCGGCGCTTCACCGGCGGCATGCCCGGCACTTCGCCGCGCAGATACTTCACGGTGAAATCGTACGACGCCTGGGCGAGGCCCATGTAAGTCGGCGACAGCGTCATGAACATATGCGGCCAGCGCATCGCCGCCTGGAAATACACGCCGCGCGGCATCAGCGCGGAATCTTCGGGCACGAACACGTCCTTGAAGATCAGCGTACGCGAGACCGTGCCGCGCATGCCGAGCGGATCCCAGTCGCCGACAACCGATACGCCTTCAGATGTCGCGTCGATGGCGAGATACAGCGTATTGCGGCGAGAGGCTTTTTCACCCTCGGTGATTTCCGTGCAGAGCACGCCGTAGAAATTTGCCGAGCCGGACAGCGACGCAAAGATCTTCTTGCCGTTGACGATCCAGCCGCCTTCCACGGGCCTGGCTTCGGTGCCGAAGGCAACGCCGCCGGCAGCAGCAGCGCCGCCTTCGGAGAACGGCTGCGCATAGATCGCGCCGTCTTCGAGAATGCGCTTGTAGTGAACCGCGCGGCGGCGCTCGTGATCGGCACGGGTCTGCGGATCCATGTCGAGGTCGTCGGCCAGCGGGCCGGACCACAGGGTCGAGCAGACATGCATGTTCCACGTCAACGCTGTCGCGCCGCAATAGCGGCCGATCTCGGCGGCTGCCAAAGAGTAGGTCTGGTAGTCCGCGCCCGATCCGCCATTGGCCTTGGGCACGGAGATGCCGAGCAGGCCGGCCTTGTGCATGTCCCGATAGTTCTCCATCGGGAAGATCGCCTCGCGGTCCCACTTCGCCGCGCGCGGCGCGAAATTCGCCTGCGCGAGTTCACGCGCCTTGGCGATCAGCGCGGCCTGCTCGTCATTGAGACGAAAGGCCTTGGGATCGAACATCGGCTTGTCCATGACGATGCCGTCGATGTTGCTGGCTGGCGCGTTCATGAGGAAGACCCCGAAAGGTTATGGCTCGTCTTCAGGAAGTCGGCGAGCACGTCGTTGAATTCGCGTGGGCGTTCGAAACTGGCGAGATGGCCGACGCCTTCGAGTTCGACATAGGTCGAGCCCGGCACCATGGTCGCCATCTTCGCCATGGTCTTGGCGGGCGCATTGTTGTCCTTCGAGCCGGACAGCAGCAACGTCGGCACCTTGATGCCGGCAATCTCGTTGCGGAGGTTGAAGCCAATCATCGACATCATCGACGCGCGATAGGTGTCCGGTTTCACCGACGCCATGCAGTCGCGCGCGAGGTCGAGACCTTTCGGATCGGGATCGTCGCCGATCAGGCCGGCCACGAGTTTGGGCGCCATCGAGACCATGGTCTCGCCGCGCTCCAGCGGCCCGAGCCGCGCATCGATGAAGTTCTTCTGCCATTCGCCATCGGAGCTGCCGAACACCGAGGTGGTCTGCGCCAGCACCGCGGCGCTGGCGATGTCCGGATAATCGTGAAGGAAGCGCTGCACGATCATGCCGCCGATGGAATGGCCGACCAGCACGGGCTTTTTCGCGCCGACCTGTGCAAGAAAATCCTTCAGCGCGGCGGCGAAGCCGGGAATGCTGGGCTCATCGAGCTGCTGCGATCCGCCATAGCCGGGCGCGTCCCAGCCGATGGTGAAGTAGCGGTCGCCGAATGCATCGATCTGGTTGCGCCAGCCGCGGCCGGCGCCGCCGATTCCGTGCAAAAACACCAGCGGCGTCATCGACGCATCGCCTTTTGCTTCGTATCCGAAGCGGCCGTCCTTGGTTGTCAGGGCTTGTGAGTTCGGCACGTGGTGGCCTCCTGTACGATCGGACACGATGATCCTAGCATGACCGAGATATATGAAAAGCGATAGTTTTAGACTTAAAGGGTCTAGAACTGCCTAGCGTGCGTGCAATGCAGCACCAATTTTCAGCGGTTTGATGTCGGGGTCTCCGTCGTCCCCCTCTCCCCGTTCTGACGGGGAGAGGGTTAGGGAGGGGGCGCCCCACGTGACGTCGGAGTTTGTGGAGACACCCTCTCCCTGACCCTCCCCCGCAAGCGGGGGAGGGGACACTGCTTGCGAGCGCGGGCACAATCACTCTTGTCCGAAATTTCTTTAGGTTTAAAACAATCGCCGGATCGCGCGCGACAAGGGAGCAACCCATGCCCGATACGTCATTTCTCACCTGGCCGTTCTTCGAAGACCATCACCGCAAGCTCGCCACGAATCTTGCACGCTGGGCGGCGGACAATGTGAACGGCCTCGTCGATCATCACGACACCGATGGTTCGTGCCGCAAGCTCGTGAAGGCGATGGGCGAGGCGGGCTGGCTGCGTGCTGCCGTGCCGGCCGCCTATGGCGGGCTCTACGAGAACTTCGACGTGCGTGCGTTGTGCCTGATCCGTGAGACGCTGGCCTATCAGAACGGTCTCGCCGATTTCGCCTTCGCCATGCAGGGCCTCGGCACCGGACCGATCACGCTCTATGGCTCCGAAGAGATCAAGCAGCGCTATCTGCCGCGCGTGGCGAAGGGCGAGGCGATTGCCGCCTTCGCGCTGTCGGAGCCCGACGCCGGCTCCGACGTCGCCGCGATGAGCACGACGGCGGTTGCCGATGGCCCCGATCATGTCCGCATCAACGGCCTCAAGACCTGGATCTCGAACGGCGGCATCGCCGATCAGTATGTCGTCTTCGTCCGCACCGGCGAAGCCGGCGCGCGCGGCATCAGCGCTTTCGTGATCGATGCCGATACGCCCGGTTTCAAGATCGATGGCCGCATCGATGTCATCGCGCCGCATCCGCTGGCAACGCTGAAATTCGAGGATTGCCGCGTACCGGTGAAGAACCGCATCGGCAAGGAGGGCGAGGGTTTTAAAGTCGCGATGGCGACGCTGGATGTGTTCCGCTCGACGGTCGGCGCCGCTGCGCTTGGCCTCGGTCGCCGCGCGCTCGACGAGGGCCTGCATCGCTCGGTCACGCGAAAGATGTTCGGACATACGCTCGGCGATCTCCAGCTCACGCAAGCCGGTCTCGCCGAAATGGCGACCTCCATCGATGCTTCGGCGCTGCTGGTCTATCGCTCCGCCTGGACCAAGGATCAGGGCGTGCCGCGCGTGACGCGCGAAGCCGCCATGGCGAAGATGTATGCGACGGAAGCCGCGCAGAGCGTAATCGACCGCGCCGTGCAGATCTTTGGTGGCCTTGGTGTGCAGTCGGGTGTGAAGGTCGAGGAGCTCTATCGCGAGATCCGCGCGCTGCGCATCTATGAAGGCGCGACGGAAGTGCAGAAGGTTGTGATCGGTCGCGATCTCATCAAGTCGGCGCAGGCTGGGCTCTAACTGTACTCGAACTGTCATCCCCGCGAACTGTCATCCCCCGCGAAAGCGGGGGATCCAGTATACGCTGACCAGCGAGTTACACGACCGTCGCCGTTTACTTTAA